>JAKAVW010000153.1 GCA_021827445.1 Pseudomonadota bacterium | reverse complement strand
GAGGGCGTTACCACCGGTGGTGGTTTCCGGGCTGCCGTACATCACCCCGATTTTCATACGAATCTGGTTGATGAAGATAACCAGGGTGTTGGTCCGGGAGATATTGGCGGTGAGCTTGCGCAACGCCTGACTCATCAGACGCGCCTGCAGACCGACGTGGGAGTCGCCCATGTCGCCTTCGATTTCCGCTTTGGGGGTCAGTGCGGCTACGGAGTCGATCACAATCAGGTCGACGGCCCCGGAGCGCACCAGCATGTCGGCGATTTCCAGCGCCTGTTCGCCGGTATCCGGCTGGGAGATCAGGAGGTTTTCCAGATCGACGCCGAGCTTATGGGCATAACTGGGGTCCAGGGCATGTTCGGCATCAATGAAAGCCGCGGTGCCTCCGGCAGCCTGACAACTGGCTATGGCGTGCAGGGTAAGGGTCGTTTTACCCGAAGATTCCGGTCCGTAAATCTCTACCACCCGGCCCCGCGGCAAACCACCAACGCCTAGAGCAAGGTCCAATCCCAGCGAACCGGTGGAGTAGACCTCAATGTCCTTGATGGCATTATGATCACCGAGGCGCATGACGGCGCCTTTGCCAAACTGCTTGTCGATCTGTGACAGGGCGGCCGCAAGGGCCTTGCTACGCTGTTCATCCATCATGCTTTCCTTCTCCTGATATAGAGGGTTATTCCATCCTTTCAAAACACCATGTTGCAGGGCGCGCGGCGGGACCTGGTCACCCGGAACAGCGGGCCATCGGAACAACCTTTTCCGGCATTCTACCTGAGCGGGCGAGCAGGGCAAACGACTGATGGCCGGGGCAGCCATTTGGCGGGCTACTTCAGCCTTTACCCCGCAACAGTCCGAGTAATCCCCCCAGGGCCACCGAGCCCGCCGCATACTGCACCGACCAGCGATCTCCCGAGAAATGACAGGTCCGTACTTGCGCTCCGGCATTCCGCGCACCCCAGGCAATACAGACGGTGCCCACGGGCTTGCCGGGCACCGCGCCCCCCGGCCCCGCGATACCCGTGATGGCCGCCGCGAGATCGGCGTCACGCAAAGCGCCCGCCAGCATTTCCAGTGCGGTCTCCTCTGCCACGGCCCCGAGCTGCGCGAGGGTGGCTTCCTGCACCTGTAGCCATTGCACTTTCGCGGCATTGCTGTAGGTGACAAATCCGTGACGCAATAGCGCCGAGGATCCGGATAAGGCGGTGATCCGGGCGGCAAGACCGCCGCCCGTGCAAGACTCCGCCAAGGCGAGTCGGGGACCCTGCACACCGGCCTGCTGGAGCAGGACCCATTCCGGCGGGGCCATTTGCAACGGCAAGGCGGCAGAGGTCCCTGATTCGACCCAGTACTCGCCCGGCAAAATCTCCGGTTCTGGGCCACGATCGTTGAACAGACTCCAAGGTGTCGGGCAAGCCGGTAGAGACGCGCGTGCCCAATCCCGCAACCCGCCCCAGTCACCGGCAGGCAGATGGGTGCAAGAAGCTGATTTTATCCAGTCTGCAGCGTTCGCAAACTCGCCAATGGCCAAAGCCATGCCGGAACAAGCGGGCAACGTGGCGACGAGCCCTACCCGGACATCCACACCGGCACGTCTGGCCCAAACCGTGAGACGCTGGGCATCCGGCAACGCGGCCGGACGCATGGGCAGAAATATCTGCAAGGATTCCGTAGGGGTATCCATCATAACCAGCCCGCCCACAGCATCAGTCGCAGAATAATCAGTGCCGGGATGGCCGCAGCGATATCATCGAGCATAATACCCGTACCCCCATGCACCTGTTTGTCCAGCCAGGAAATCGGCCAGGGTTTGAGCATGTCAAAAAAGCGGAAGAGCAGGAACCCGACGAGCAACGTCCACCCGCTGAAAGGCACCAGCCAGAGGGTGAGCAGCAGGCCCACCCATTCATCCCAGACGATCGCCGGGGGATCCAGCGCCCGTTTGCCACTACCGCCGTTTTGCATCTCCCGCGCGGTCTGACCGCAGAGCCACGGCCCCACGGTGATCATCGTCACCAACACCAGCGTATAAACCACATCATTCTGCACCACGAGGGTCAGCAGCAGATAGAGAGGAATCGCCGCGAGGGTGCCCATGGTGCCGGGAAGGATGGGCGACAGACCACTGCCGCCGCCGAATGCCAGCCAGTGATACCAGGGTCTAGAGCGCATGGACATGCCCCCAGGTGGTGGGCAGGGGCATCACCCGATCCCGCCAAGTCATGGTCACCGCAGCCGGCATATCGAGCGCGGTGGGCAGGATACGACCCACCGCGGTCAGGCGCAGGGACTGCGCCGCCGCGGCCTGTCGCAAGGGCGCGGCGAGGGCGGGAGGCGCACAGAGAATGAGTTCATAATCATCGCCGCCGGTCAGCGGCCAACGTTGCCAGCGTTCCGGATCTTCACCGGCCAAATCCATCAGTTCCCGGCTGAGCGGCAGTGCATCCAGGGCAATCTGCGCATGGACACCCGATGCTTCCAAAATATGGCTGAGATCCGCCAGAAAGCCGTCGGAGCAATCCATAGCGCAACACACGCCGCATGCCGCGGCCGCTTCACCAAATTCGAGGCGGGGCATGGGACGCAGGCGCCGGGCTTCCAGCGCCTCCCGCTGGGCTGCTGAACAGGGGAAACCTTGCCCCTCCCGACCGCGTTCCACCAAAGCCAAGTCCAAAGCCGCGGCAGCGTCTCCGAGACTGCCGGTGACCCAGACCATGTCCCCGGGCCGGGCCGCATCACGACGCATGACGCTTTGATCCACCAGCCCCAATGCGGTTACGGAAAGCGTCAAAGGTCCATCCGTAGCCACCGTATCGCCCCCCACCAACGTAATGTCATGCCGCTCGGCGAGCGCACGCCATCCCGCCATGAAGTCTTCCATCCACGCCCCATAGCCTGCCTCTCTCGGCGGCAGGGCCAGGCTGAGCAGACACCAGCGCGCTTCCGCACCCATGGCGGCGAGATCACTCAGATTGACGGCCAGCGCCTTCCAGGCCAGATCATAGGGACGGACATCGGGAAAGAAATGGCGGTCGGCAACCAGCGTATCCATCGTCGCCACCAGTTGCCGACCCGCGGGGTCCAGCCAGGCGGCGTCGTCGCCGATACCGAGCCGCACGCCCTTGCCCGCCTTACCGAGGCGACTCCGTAACTGTTCTATGAGCGCAAACTCTCCGCCCGCCATGTTTGCTCCGTTTTTGCCGATGCTCGCGCTACTATAGCAAGGACATCACCTGAAGGAAGCCATGCCCAGCAGCCCCACCGTCACCGGACGCTTTGCGCCCTCCCCCAGCGGTCCACTCCATGCGGGATCACTCATTGCCGCCATTGGCAGTTATCTCAGTGCCCGCAGTCAGGGCGGACACTGGCTACTGCGCCTGGAGGATGTGGATGGGGGTCGCGTGCGTCCCGGTGCCGCCGACACCATTCTCCGGCAACTAGAGGCTCTGGCCCTGGACTGGGACGGACCGGTGCAGACGCAAGCCGCCCGCAAGAACATCTACCAAGATGCGCTGAAGGCCTTGCGGGAAAAAGGCCTGGCCTATCCCTGCGCCTGCACCCGTCAGGAAATCCGCAGCTTCGGCGCACGTTATCCGGGCACTTGCCGACAGGGCCTGGCAGCCGGACGGCAGCCTCGCTCCTGGCGACTGCGGGTACCGGACGTCTTGCCCCCCTGGGAGGATCGCTTTCATGGCCGGCAAGACACGCCCGCACCACAGGGCGACCCCGTCCTGCTGCGCGCGGACGGCTACTTCGCCTATGTCCTGGCCTGTGTCGTGGACGACGGGGTACAAGGCGTCAGTGAAGTGGTCCGTGGTGGTGATCTGCTTATCATCACCGGGATGCAGCGTCATCTGCAAAGCGCGTTGGCCCTGCCTCATCCGCAATATGGGCATCTGCCCCTGCTCTATAACGCGGACGGCAGCAAGCTCTCCAAAAGTGCCGACAGCCCCCCTTGGGCAGGCGATCCCAGTCAGGCCTGGGAGGAGACGTTGCGACTGCTGGGCTGGACAACGCCTGCCGGGCTGCAGGGGGCTTCTGCTGTGGAATGGCGCGACTGGGCACTCATGCGGATGGCCGAAAGACAGCCCCTGTATCGCATCGCTGCCACTGGCCCGCACCAACAGACGGCGTTAAGCTGGCCGTCATGAACCTGCCCCTTCTTACCCCCGCCACCCTGATCCGCCGCTACAAACGCTTTCTCGCCGACTGCACGTTAGCCAGCGGCGAAGTGATCACCGTACACTGCCCGAACTCCGGGAGCATGCGCAGTTGTGCCGAGCCCGGTCAGCCCATCCTGCTCTCCCTCAGCGACAACCCCAAACGCAAATTGGCCTGGACCTGGGAGCTCTACTGGAGCGGCGCCAGTTGGGTCTGCGTCAACACCCAGCGCCCCAACGCGGTGGTCGCCGAAGCCCTTGCGGCGGGCAAAATATCCATCCTGCAACATTACACGCAATTACGCCGAGAGGTGCCTTATGGCAGCCATGAACGCGTCGATATCCTGCTCAGCGCCTAGGGCCAGCCACCCTGCTACGTAGAGGTAAAATCCTGCACGCTGCTGGAGGACGACCGCGTCATCCGTTTTCCAGACGCAGTCAGCAGCCGTGCCCTGCGCCATCTGAAGGCCTTGACCGAGGTGGCCCATAGCGGCGGGCGAGCGGTGATGTTCTTCTTGATCGGGCGGGAAGATGGTCAGGGTTTTGCTCCTGCCGACGCCATCCATCCAGCCTATGGAAAGGCCTTGCGCCAAGCACGCGCCGATGGTGTGGAAATTCTGGCCTACCGGACCCGCGTCAGTCCTGATAAAATCATCCTCAGTGCGGCGGAGACGCTTCTCTTTTAGCCGTTTCAGGAGAACGATATGTTACAACGCAGCAAAAAGTCACCCCAAGACAATATCAAGACCACGGAAGAAATCGAAAAAATGCGGGTCGCCGGCCAGCTCACGGCCATGGTGCTGAAGATGATCGGCCCCCATGTCAAAGCCGGCATTTCTACCGGTGAGTTGGATCGCATTTGTCACGATTACATCGTCAATGACCTGCAGGGCATTCCGGCGCCGCTCAACTATCAGCCCAGCCCGGAATATCCACCCTTTCCCAAGTCTGTCTGCATTTCCCTCAACCATGTGATTTGTCACGGCATTCCCGGTGACCGGGTGCTGAAGGAAGGCGACATGCTGAACATCGACGTCACCGTCATCAAAAACGGCTATCATGGCGACAGCAGCAAAATGTTCACCGTCGGCGAGGTCCCTTTGCGTTCGCGGCGGGTGATGGAAGTCGCCCATGAAGCCATGGTGCGCGGCATTCAGCAAGTGCGGCCCGGTGCGACCCTGGGCGATGTCGGCCATGCCATCCAGGTCTACGCCGAGGCGCAGCATTGCTCTATTGTGCGGGAGTTCTGCGGACATGGTATCGGCCGGGTTTTTCACGACGAGCCGCAGGTATTGCACTATGGTAATCCCGGCGAAGGCATTGAACTGGTAGCAGGCATGACCTTCACCATCGAGCCCATGGTCAATGCCGGCAAACGCCACATCAAGGCTCTGCCCGACGGCTGGACCATCGTCACCAAGGATCACAGCGCCTCCGCCCAGTGGGAGCACACCATTCTGGTTACTGACGATGGCTACGAAATACTGACCCAACTACCTGGCGACCCTATCTAAGAATGACGAGCCGCGTCGCGCAAGCCCGGACGCCCGCACCCCATGCGGCCTTGCGCAAGGCCCAGGGGTCGCTGCAAGCTGCCTTTTCGCCACAGCAGAGCAGCAGTACCTTGCTCCGCCAGCACTGTCGCCTGGTGGACAGCGCCTTGCGCAAGCTCTGGCAGACACCATCGGGCGCAGACGCGTCAACCGCTGAACAGCTCACCCTGGTGGCCGTGGGCGGATACGGGCGTGGCACACTTTTCCCCGGCTCCGATATTGACCTCTTGATTCTGACCCCCAGCCTCCTGACCACAATCCAAAAAGACTTCATCGAAGGCTTCCTGACCAGTCTCTGGGATCTGCAAATGCAGGTGGGACACAGTGTCCGCAGCGTGGACGAATGCTTACAGGATGCACGTCAGGATCTGGGTATCGCTACCACCCTGCTGGAATCCCGCTATCTCGCGGGATCACATCCCTTGCTGCAGGACCTGAATCGCGCCTTGCAGGATAATCCCCCCTGGTCCCCCCCGTTGTTTTTCGCCGCCAAGCTGGCGGAGCAGGAAAATCGCCACGCCCGGTGCAGCGATACCGCCTTTCATCTCGAACCCAACGTCAAGGAAGGTCCCGGCGCGTTGCGTGATATCCATCACCTGCAATGGCTCGCGGCCAGTGTTTTTGGGGAAGGCAGTCTGCGTCGTCTGCGCGATGAGGACATCATTACCGGCGAGGAATACCGCCAGCTCCTGCGCGCCCAGGCCCTGCTCTCCCGCCTGCGGATCGCCCTGCACTATGCCACCGGACGCCACGAAGACCGTCTGCGCCTCGACTTGCAGGTGCCGCTGGCGCGGCAATTGGGTTACACTGACCGGCCCGGGCGCAGTGCTGTCGAACAACTGATGCAAAAGCTCTACCGCGCCTTCGCCGACATCCTGCGCGTCTCCGCCATTGCGCAGGAGAATATCGCGCAGCAACTGGCCACCCGCAAGGCAGTACCAATGGTCGCCGACCAGCGCATCGCCCTGCCCCTGCCCACGCTGCGCCGCGATGATCCGCAATTGCTTCAGCACATTCTGAGCCTGTTCCGCAGCCTGGCGGAGGACTTCCGGCAGCGCACCCTCGATGCCCAGACCCAACGCCAGCTTTACGCGTTACGGAACGCTATTCACCCATGTGATCTCGATCGCGATCCCATTGCGCGGAGGGAATTTCTCGCCATTCTCGCCCAACCGGACGGCGCCTATCGCAGCCTCAAAATGATGCAGCAATGTGGCATTTTGGCGCGCATACTCCCCGCTTTCGGACACATTACCGGACGCATCCAGCACGACCTCTTCCACGTTTATACCGTTGATCAGCATACCCTCTTTCTGCTCCGCAACCTCGGTCAGATATGGACCAGCGAGACACCACAGATGCCCGTTGCCAACGCCGCCCGGGAACAGGTCGAAAAACCGGAGTTGCTGGTGCTGGCCGGCCTCTTTCATGATATAGGCAAAGGCCGCGGTGGTGATCACTCCAAAATCGGCGCGCAGGAAGCCCGGCGTTTTGCCCGGCGTTTACAGTTGCCGCCCCGCGATACGGAACTGATCGTCTGGCTGGTGGAGCAACACCTGCAAATGTCCGGCGTCTCCCAGCGGCGTGACCTCGAAGATCCGCAGGTCATCCGCGACTTTGCCCATCTGGTCCAG
>JAKAVW010000152.1 GCA_021827445.1 Pseudomonadota bacterium | reverse complement strand
GGGCTGCGATCCGAAGCGGATACAGAATATTCAGCTCTTTGATCTCTGCATGCACTTGTTCCATTGGTGTGCCACGCGCGAAGACCGGTGAATAAACACCAACGGTTCCGGTGTCTCCCGGCGTAAGCGCAATCAGCGCATCAAGCAGTAGGTTGTGGGTAAGCACCATCCTCTCATTGGTCTCCAGACATACCGCCTCAATCGAGGCTACTGACCAGATACCCCACAACGCAAAAATCTCCCGCATTGTCAGAAGAAGGGTCTGAGTGGCGGACAATGGCCGTACCCACTCTTGAGGAAGACTGGTGACTGTGTGCTCATCCACCCAGACGCCCAAGAAACGTTCATTGGCGAATGAATCGCTTTGGCGAATGCGACAAAACGCGAGAAATTCCTCGACCTGTTGGCAAGCGCTGGCAAGGTCGTCCGTTCTCCTAACAAAAAGAAACAGGCGTGTTACCATAACATCCTGCACCTCCCCGGAAATCGTTGTCATGATGGGATACTCCTCAATGCTGGTTGCCGTCACATGGCTGCCGCGCCGCTTCGGATTCACGGATTGCACCAGTCGCAGTGGCCCGCTGGAGCGGCCTTCTCCGGGCGTTCCAGCGCGACCTGATGGCCACACCTGGCGCAACGGTGGATATCCGCCCGGGTGTCACGGGTCGGGGAGCCACAATCCTCACAAGGCAAGCCGGGAACGCGCTCCACGATCTGGAAGCCGGGCGTGTTGCAGATCGGGCATGGGGTGCAAAGCTTGTGTGCGAGATCTCGGGTAGCCGAAGCAATAATCTCCATGCGCATGGGGTTCATATGCGCACGCACGTCGGTTTCCAGGAAGGCACAGCCGTTGTCCGCCTCGCCGCAGGCCCAGAAAAAGGCCTCACGCAGCGATTCCCAGTCGGCAACCCCTTTGCGAACGCGGGAGTCGTCCTCATGGCGCGGGCGCACTACCATCCCGTGTTCGGGAAAAGATGTCGCACGGGCGAATGCCTCGGCCTGCTCCCAGTTGGCAGTGAGCAGATGAGAGAAGTTGGTTCTACCCGAGGCAACACCCACCACTTCGATCTCGAGTATATCGTCGATCCACACGATCATTTCTACGTTCGAAGAAAACATCCCGATGAACGGGTCTGGTCCAAAACTGCCTTCGCTAGCAAGCCCCAGGGGCAAGTTTGCGAGATCCATGCCGATACGTGCCTTTTTCCGCGCCGCCTCAATCTGGGTGCCGGCACGGGGGATGTCGCGGGTAAAGGTACCCAGTTGGTCCGTGTCAAACCCCGTTACCAGTGCAACTTCGCAACCAATGGCGGCGGCCAGTATAGGGGCAATAACTTTCTCCTTGCCGTGCTGGGTAAGGAGAGCCACGCTTGAGCCCTTATAGATGGCATTTTCCAAACGCGAATGTTTCGCACGCGCTAACTCACGCATCGGTTGTTCCTCTGAAGATTCCACAACAACGGATGAGGATGGCGATGAACATCATGACCCCTATGGTGGCGGCCCTCATCACACGTCCTCAGCTACGGTTAAATGGGCACCCGTGGACATAGCCCGAGGATACTGGTTGCCATTTTTTGTCCGTGTTGCGCAGATAGATGCCGCCATCCTCACAGAACGCGGCCTGTACAGCGGGTCGAGTGGGGCTGAGCCTCGTTGCTGCCCCCCCCGGGAATGCCCGCCAGTTTTGCAATGATTTCTTTCTGGTAACCCCGTTCGAAGGCCGTTTGCAGCGCAAAGTCCATTTGCGCTTGCGCATTGTGTGCTGGGGAGGACTGCAGCCTTTGCGCGGCGTTCCGCCAAGCATCCCCCAGCCCCCAGCGCAGGGGCCTGACGTGCATTCAACAGGATCAGTTCCCAGGCAAGCCGAATGGCCAGCAGCTCGACGATGGAGCCTTCCTGACCACCTACCACTTCCTGTTCCCAACGGAGATACCGCGTCCATGCTGCCCAACCACCAATATTCAGCAAGGCGGCATGAAGATAATCTACGGCCATATCAGCCGGTATGGCGAGTCTCTGCAGAGCCAAAGCAATCGTCTCCATAGGCAGCTTGGGCAACACGGTGACGGCTGTCCGAAAGCCACGCAATCCCATCATCTCCGGGCTCAGATCAATTTCGGCGTAATGGCGCCAAGCATCATAGAGGGACTCCGCCCGCCAAGGCAGCGGCCAACCGGCTTGACCCTGGTCGAAATAAGCGGCCGCAAACTGGCTGATTCGTTCTATGACAAAGCCATTCCATGGTAAACCGTCCAGATCTTCCAAGACATTTGAAACCAGTTTGATCGGATCTACAGGGAGAGAGGGCGTACTGTCGATGGCGGCGCTTTCCACCGTTGCGGCGTCCAATACGAGGCCATGTTGTTGTAACGCCTGTTCCAGGTCCATGCGAGAAGTTCGGCCTGTCGAGAGATGTTCCCGATAGTAACGGCGCGGCATCACCAGTGAAGATCCCGCCACCCTGGCAAGCGTCTCGCTGGCTTGCTCGAAATCCTGATGACGCAGACCAAAATAGGGATTGACCGCCACGAAGGCGTGGAGTGGCCAGAGTGGAGCAATCCGCTGGCAGGCGGATTCCACCGTGTCGGTAAGCCAGACAGAACCATGAGCGGCCACGGCGCGGCTGGTCACGCTGGGTTCGTTGACCTCTGAGTCCATGTTCCTGGCCAACGGTTTTGAACGAGTAATTGTCGTGCTGTTCATAACCAGCTCCTTATCGGTTGACAGATGGAACGGCTTGAACCGGCCAAAAACGTTGCACCAGACGTGAAAACGGAATATCGACGTACAAACCATTATGGAGGTGCACGTAGGCCCGGCGTGCCACAGCGTATCTGGCCAAAACGGGCAGGCTTTGCTGAATCAACAGGAGGGCAAAAAACACGAGCATCACCAGCCCGATGAGCGGATATTGCGCAGGACTATTATTGAGCAGCCGCACAGCCGGGAAGCTTGTTGCGAGCATGAAATGGAACACGGCATGCAGACTGAAATAAGCGGTAATGACCAGAACACTCAGTGCCGCCGCACGGGCGATGAAAGCAGCCCCCACGCCTGCCTTGAAAGAATGGAGTAACAACTGAGTCATGGCCGCCGCGACAATGACGCCCAATGCCAGAAGCGCCGGTTGACGCTCAGGATCCAACCCAAATGCAGCCCCGATACCGAGCATCACGAGCCCCGCGATGGCGAGCACAACACCCCATTGCAAAAATGAGGCTATAGGTTGGACAAGACGCACGGCTGGCGCGCGAACGACATCCACGCCGCTCCCCGAAGACAAAAAGGCATGGGCCTTATATAACGAGTGGGCAACCAGGTGAAGCATGGCCAGGCTGTACACCCCAAGGCCACATTCCAGCAGCATGAAACCCATCTGGGCGGTGGTCGTCCAAGCCAAAAACACCTTGATACTGGTTTGAGTCGGCATGACCAGCCCGGCGGCAGCGATTGTGACCAGCCCAATGATGGCCAGGACGTCTGAGGCGGTGATAGCCTGTGACAGGATCGGACTCATACGTATGATCAGAAAAGCCCCGCCATTGACAATACCTGCATGCAAGAGGGCCGATACGGGGGTTGGAGCTTCCATGACCTGGATCAGCCAGCCTTGCAGGGGAAACTGGAGAGTAAAACCGATGAGCAATACGGCTATCAGCAGGCTCACTTCGCCAACCCGGCTGGCGATGAACTTTTTCCGCGCCGCGAGCACAGCACCGGCCCGCTCCGGATAGAACATCAGAAGCTGATGCAGGCAAACGCTGGTGGCAATCCATGCCAGTACGAACATCAGCATATTGCCGGAAATGATCAAAGTCAGGATGGATGCGAGGGTAAGATTCAGCCAGGTATAAAAGCGCCCTTGATATTTGTCACCCTGGAGATAGTTGCGCGCATAGCGAGCAACCACAAATCCGATGAAAGAAACCAGCGTCAGCATTATCACCGTGACAGCATTGATATAAACACTCAAGGCCAACGCCCCTACATCTCTGGGCAAAGCAAAAGAGAATGCGGTTACCGTCAGGGCATTCCCGGCGACCGCATACATCAGCGCGGCAACGGCCGCGCTGATGAAAGATAATCCTGCGGCACTGTTACTCAGGCGTGCCATCAGTGGGGCCTGTCCGCCCGGCAGAACGCTCCCCAAAAACCCCATCACCCAAAGTAGCGATGGTACTGCAGAGAGCAGTAACAGAACGTACACAGACATAATGCCCGGCCGCCCGGGCGTGGGCGCCATTGAATCCTTCATGGGGCGATGCCCCCTTTGACAAACTGGCATCAATGGCCTGTGCCAACTCGAAAGCCGCGAGTCCAGAACCTCCTTCTGCGAGTCTTTCCAATCGTCTAAAAAACGACATAAAACCTCCCCTTGCTCCATCAAGACCGGATCGTCCGGAACGCTCATTGCGTTTGTCACGAGACCTCATAGCTCGTCCCCTATGTCACATGGGGAGAAATTCTCTCCATCGGGTTCGTCGACGCGCGCAGAGGAGCGATGACTGGAGTGCAGTGTGGGGGAGGCTTCTGATTAATAAAAGTTAAATATGTTTACCATTGCATTTAATCAAGGTTAAACATCATATGGATGCTCGTCGGCGAGCATTTCCAAGCACTCGGTATCCGTTCCAGCAGAGCCTTGGCGGTGTTGTTGGTGAGCATCATGTAAATCAGACGTGCCAGCTTGTGTGCGGCAGCGGTCACGGTTTTAGAGAGGTGAACCAGAGAGCCACGTT
This sequence comes from Pseudomonadota bacterium, assembly GCA_021827445.1. GTDB lineage: Bacteria > Pseudomonadota > Gammaproteobacteria > Acidithiobacillales > Acidithiobacillaceae > Acidithiobacillus. The sequence goes on along the minus strand of JAKAVW010000152.1, from coordinate 2,607 downwards.
GATTACCAGCCAGTTACCAGTAACCCACTGGCACGAATATTTGGGCGAACCCACTTGTGGCCAATGCGGTACTGGACCGACTGCTGCAAAGTGCCCACCGACTGGAGCTCAAGCGGGACTCCCTGCGCCGTCACGGTGACACGCCCGTTACTCCAAAATTTGACGCATCGACACCACCCATGCCTAAAATGGCGATGACCAGAATGTACGCTTTTCGGGAGTGCCCACGATCAGCGGAATCACTGCCCATGATCGCCGGAATGTGCACTAGAGACCCTGGATATCTCCGACAAGACCGTCACTCACCGCTGGCGCACTACTGACCCGGCGCAAAATAGCCGCTTATATCCTCGAACATCAGGCCCACTACGTCTTTACGGCCAAAGAGAATCAACCCACGCTGTGCGAGGCCATCCGACTGATTTTTGCGCGGCGTGCCGAACCCGATTTCTGCTTGACACCCTATCTTGCTCATGGCCGCATTGAACAACGCTCGATCTGGCTCTCCACCCGCCTGAATGATCACCTCGATTTCCCCGGTGTGGGGCAGGTTTTTGCCATTCAGTGCGATATCACCGATAAACGCAGCGGTGATGAGTTCTCTACAGAGACGGCCTACGGACTCACCAGCCATAGCCCGCAAGGCGCCAATGCCGCACAAGTGCTCGCTTACAATCGCGGCCACTGGTCTATCGAAAATGGATGCCATTATGCCCTCAATTGGAATTGGGACGAGGACCGCAGCACTATCCGAAGTGGCCACGATCCGGAAAATATGACCGCTTTACACCGTTTCGCCAACGGCATCATCCACGCCAAATCCAGCGATTCAGTAGCCTCCACTCTGCAACGCCTCAATCGCAATGTCCGCATGGTCTTCGATTACCTGCGCATGACGAAAAATGCTCAGCCGCGCCGTCATTCAACTTCGGCCAATACTGCTTAGAACGGTTTCGCCGTGTCGGGGCTGTACCGAAGCTGGACCCTGGCGAAGTTATGTGCTGGGCAGCCACGGGGGCGAAGATTTTTGAGGTGATGCAAGGTCGCGTGGCGGACGAGCACCCCATTTTATTAAACTTTAGTAAACCATTATAATAATTATAATTAACTTTCATTAATTTTTTGGCTCCCTCAAACTGAATTCCAGCCATCGCCCTCTATGTGCACCGACAGGCCCGCAGGAAGGGCCTCTCCAATGTTACATAGTGGTCTTGACTGATGGCTCCACCATAAACGTCGCTCACAACTCTGGAGGAGTATCAAATGAGCGTAAAACAATGGATATTGGGTACAGCAGCCTTGGCTGTGACAGCCAGTGCACCCACCGCATGGTCGTTATGCCAAACCCACATCTTTCCGTTGTGGCGGCGATTGCCTCCCTAGGGAACATCATCAACATCCCAGGAGCCTCAGATAACGCCAATCAGAACGGCCTCCTCCTAAATGTCAACGGGTTCCTTCTGATCGCGGCAATCGGCCCTGGGTGCCGCAAATCGCGCCGATCCTGAGCACGCGCGGAGGGAAGGTTCGAGTATCTGCGCGGCCCACCGGATAAGTACGAAATAAACTTTTTTCCAAGAAGGGGCAGTTATGGTTGCTATCATGACATCGTCTTCACGCCAGCTTCGTACTACTTTGGCGTTGCTTGCAGATAAGAAAATCGCGATGGCCTTTTGAACGGCTGGCACGAGAATTACGGGTGGACGTGAGCCTGGTGAAGCCCTGCTGGCGTATCTTGTTGGAGAACGCCTGGCGTCTCTATCCCTGCCGTGCGAGATCAAAGGCAGGACGCTGGCAGCCCGATCCATCGGTCAACACCATGGTTGCTTGACGGTGTATCGCGTGAGGCCCGATCAAGCCGAGGACATCGCCCGTCAGTACGGGGTCAGTCAACAGGACGTAGAACATTGGCACCATATTCTGATACGCCGGGCCGACCGACTCTTTTAACCCATGTGGAGGATGTGTCGGTATCTATAAAGAGTGTAGAAATCGTACTCGCCCTCTTAGCTAACCGTCCCGTCATTGCACCCGCCCATTTTGGGAAAGGCATAGAGCGATTCCGCTGAGGTATCGCAGAAAGTCCCCATTAGCATCCAGAAAAACCGGGCTTACCTAAAGTTCAGACATGGGCCAACCCATTTATACAAGTAAAACATTAAGGTTAGAAATCTTAACTTATTATTTATTGATAAACAGGGTACTGTTTACTTCGCAAGACTGTAGCAAGCCGTCACCGGGTTACATTTCAAATTTCACGCAGGAGTTCCGTATGATTGTCAACATTGCATCCTCTCTTATGTTGGTTGCACCATGGCCATTGTTGGTGGTGGGTTTACTGGTCGGAATTCAGGCCGATGATCATGCGCGCTGGGTCAAGACGCTTAGCAACGGTGCCTATTGGTTTGCGCTGCTTTGTAGTATTGCTGCCACAGTAATTTATGTGACGATAATACAGCATTCACAGACCTATCTGTCGATCCATCTGCCTTGGAAATTAGGTTCATTTGCCGTCCGAACGCTGGTTAATCCATTGACGCTCGTCATGTTCACGTTGGTCTCCTTTATGGGAATGATTGTCTCTCGATACTCCGCCACGTATATGGT
>JAKAVW010000151.1:4082-7409 GCA_021827445.1 Pseudomonadota bacterium | reverse complement strand
TGCAGGCGGCTGATGTCCAGATCAAAATTCATCGCTTCCGGCGTCATGCTGGTGAAATGGGCCTGCGCCATCGCATAGGCCGGGATCCGCAAGTCCATCCAGCCGCTGCGCCCTTCGATCATGACGCCGCGGGAATCGAGAAACGCGTATTGATATTGAAGATAAAGGGTGTGATCGGTCAGATTGCGTACCGGCACCACCACATCCAACTGGCCGCCCCCCACGCGCGATACGATCGGCTCCTTCACCACAATCTTGCCCTGCAGGCTGTAGCTGGTGAGATGGATCTGCGGATAGGGAGAAAGCGAATCGGCATACGGCACCACCGGCCCCTGACACCCCGCAAGAAGCAGACAAACCAGCGAAGCCACGGCAACCGCCGCCCACGACCCCGAGAGGCTCAGCCGCCGTGAGACGCTATTTATTGCAAATCTATTGTTATATTTCATTTTCATACTCCTCCGTCGACCGGCGAATTTATTACTGCGATCCTGCCGGATTGATCGGCTGCTCCTGAATGACACGCTCCTGAGTGCGGGTGCGTACAGTGGTGGTTTTGGTTTTCACGGTGACGGTCTTGAGCACCATCGGCCCGGTTACCTCCAGATCGACGGTATTATTCTGCAGATCAAACGCCTTAATACCCGTCGACACGCCGATATTGCGTTTGAGTGCCTCATAAAACCGTCCCGGAGAGCCGTCATACTGCACCGCGAGGCGCCCGTAAGCGGTGGATGAACTTCCCGTCATGCCGCGATTGACCACCAACCGCACACCGGGAACTTTGGCGACGAAACGCTTGAGTGCAAGGAGATCGTCAATCCCGGCGGCGTTGTAGATGCGCACGACAATCGGGTTGTAGGCCGTGGCCGAGCCGCCCCAGATTGAGGCGAGTTTCTGCATGATCTTGTCCGCCAGATAGCCGGTGTACATGTTAATGTTCGTTTTGCTCATGGGCAGCGGCATATCGACATACGCGGCACCGAGAATGCGGGCGTCGGTGGTGGAGACGGCGGTGGCCAACATCCGAATCGCCGGTTGCCCGGTGCTGGATTGGCCCGTCGGGGCGGCCTTGATCTCAATAAGCACATCGGTTTTTAACTGGTGTTTGAGCAGCGGAAGGACTTTCGGATCGCCGTTCTGCAATCGCAGAAAACTTTCCCGGCTGAGCACCTCCCGGGCCATGGATTCGCTTTGAATATCAACTTGCCCGTTGGCGTTGAGATAGTCGATCATGGATATCTCAATGGCGTCAAAGTCGGCCGATGATGCCGATATCTGCCGGTTGGATGTGGAGGTGGGCAGGCGGAGAACCTCGACCATGATCCGGGGTTCGCGCTGAGCCTGATACGCCTGCACATACGCAGCCTCATCCGGCAGCGGCACATGTTCACCGTAGGGATTGCCACTGGTTTCACCAAACGCCCCCGGCGGGAGCGGCTTCTGGTAAGGCACCGGCTGGTAGGCTGCCTGATCCTGCGGGCCGGGAATGGCAACATTTTGCACCGGCTGTCCGCAACCGGCCAACAGCAGTGCGAGCAGAGCGACACAACACCCGCCCATCCATCTGTAGTTCAGCGTCATGAGTCCAACTCCATCATCAAGCGCCCCATGCCCCCCCAGTTGTGAACGCAGCACTATTATATCAGTTGCAGCGGACGGCGAAATAAACCCGACGGCTTCCGCTCCTGCGGCCTGCCGTAGCGGTGGCAGTGGTCATGCCGGATAGTAGAGTCAACCAATGAAATTGCGGCGATTGAGGCTCAGCAGCGCATTGTTAAAGGTAATAGCATCGTGCGGCAGCACGATTCGATAATGGCTATGATCGCAACTGTACCACACTCTGCCCATCTCAGACCCTGGAGACTTGGGCGGCGCTCGGAAAGATATGTATCTGCTGCAGGGAACAAAAATAGTCCCATCTGCAAATCAACCAAGAACTTGCAGATGGGACCTGAGAGATGGGGAATCTCGCGCTTCAAAAGCCGATCTGCAGACCAGCCGTCACGCTTTGGGCGTAGGTGTGAGGCCCGCCCGCAAACTGCGCTTCATAATCGGTGAACACCCCGATGTTCTTGCCGATTTTGGCCGTAAGTGAAAATCCCATCAATGCAGTATCCCGAATCGGCCCATTGGTCACCACCGTAAAGGCATTGGAACCTGTGCCGACAAACGACGCATTGATGCCGCGGCTGCTGTTGAGATACTCATGCGAATAAAAAGCATTGAGCGAGGGCACCAGTGTAAGCCAATGCATAACGGGCATATCGTAAGACACATGGCCGCCGATCTCCGACCGGAGTGATTCCACGCGTTGTTTGGATACGCTCAGGCCAAACGGGCTGCTGGTTTCACTGGTTCCCTGCACATTGACGTGGGTGTAGTAGAGGCCGGCGAGCGGACCGAAGATCAGGTGCTTTTTGAGCGCCTTGAAGTCGTAGCCGCCTTCCAATGCCACGTTATAAACGCTGCCGCCGGTGTCGCCCCGTGCAGACGTGAGCGATCCGTCAAAATTAATGTTGCGATAAATGTCCGCATCCAGAATGGAATAGTCAAAGAGGCCGGCGAGGAATATCCCCTTCTTATAGTAGGAGGCATACGCTTGGAAACCCAAGTCCTGCAGCTTGGCGGAACTTTGAAATTGATCCAATGTCGCCTGCGGATCTGTGTACGAAATCGATGCGCCGAGAATCACCGGTTTGCACCAATGGTAATTGGTCCCCAAAAACACGCTGCTGGCTGAAAAATGGGCAGCGCTTGGCGAATACGCAAAATCACCCGATACCCAGTTATAGTACGAATAAACGGACAGCCCTTTGGCATATTTCATGATTCCGCCCATCATGCCGCCGTCAGCGCCCGTGCCCTGTCCGGTCGACATGTCATTGGAATTCATCGTCCCACCACCCATAGTCCCCATTGCGGGAGATGACCCCGGTGAGTAATAGGAATCCTGAAGCATCTGGAAGACATTTTGATCAAAAAACACCTGTTCCTGCAGGGCGATATCGGGCAGATATTGATATACCGCCGGGGAAAGCTGATTGAGCGCCGTGTTCACCTGCGAAGGCGAACCGGAAAGAATCGCGTTGATCTGCGGTGAAGTAGAGGTTGGCAGCGTTCCCGCCCCCTGAAGCGAGTTGAGATAGTTGCCGACTGCCATTTCATTTGGCGTGGTGGCATATTGAGAAAATCCACCGGCCGCCATCGCCGTTGACACTCCGACCACCAGTGCCGCGGCTGCAGCAGCCGTTCACCTGCCTCAGCCCCGCCGCGCTGCGGTCGGTCTACGCCGAGATCAGCGGCGCAGGCCTTCCCGTCGCCGGC
>JAKAVW010000151.1:0-4072 GCA_021827445.1 Pseudomonadota bacterium | reverse complement strand
ACCACCAGTGCCGCGGCTGCAGCAGCCGCAGCGGCCTTGCCCACGGTTGTCTTGCTGAGGCGTATGAATCCCTTCCGTCGTGAACGCATGATTTCTCCTTGCAGGCATCATCTTTTGCCGCAGGCTCTGTGCGCCAAAAGGTGGGCGCAGAACGACGCGGTTAAAAGAGTAATGTTTCCCGGTGCGGCAGAATAGTAGGCACCCGTTTTGCCCCAAGTCAAATCGGCCTGATTTGGATTTACGGCCGGGGCGTCAGATGTGAGTAATTTTTCAATTCGATGCCGTGGTCTCGCAGGCGCCGGACAACGGCCGGGGCCGTAATGCCCCGCCATTCCAATTCACGTTGGGATACCAATCGGGTTGAACCCATCGGCAGGCCATCCACGCGGCCGGGATGTACCATGATTTCTCCGATGCCAGCGGGCAATTTCTTAATGATCGCCAACCAATGTTCCTCGCTGAAATTCCCCGTCGCTGCAAGTCCGTAAAACCAGTCGGTGGTCGCAATCCCCGCCGCCTCAGCCGCGCAGGACAGCCTCCCGGCCAGCCGCGAAAGCACGCGATACCCCATGCCGCATGCGAGATCATCAAGACGTATCTCGCGTGCGCACCGAATGGCACCGATGTTGTATTGCTTCGCGAGTTCGATGGCGATTTTCCCCAACGCCGGCCAGTGGTGGATGTGCTTGTGGCTGTCTAAGTGGGTGGGTTTGATTCCCGCAGCAAGGGCCCATTCAATCTGGGCCCGCCATTCCTGCAGCGCCTCATCCCGTGCGGCGCGACTGAACTGCACCTTTCGGATCAGGCTCGGAACGGATTGGTCAAGCGAGGCGCTTCGCCCGTGCATAGAGGGGGAGGCAATCAGCTTCACATGGGGAGATTTCGGCGTCCCTTGAGTTAAACACAGGTGAATGCCCACACCCAAACCCGGCAATTCTTTCGCCATACTTGCTGCACGTTCCGCGTCCGGCATGGTGCACATCAGTGTGGTGCTGGTGAGGATTCCGCGACGGTGAGAGTCGAGAATGGCATCCGTCACCCCGGCGGAAAAACCAAAATCATCGGCATTTACGATTACGGATGTCGACACCCACGTATCTTCACGCCCAAATCAGCGTCCTGCAACCGGCCGATAGATTTCCACCATCAGTAATTTGCGGCCCCAATGTTGTGCCTGCCAAAGCGTCGGCGAAAGCACATCCAGCCGGTAACCCTTAATCGCACCACCCCGGTCCAACACCGGCACCGGCCGATCATGGTCATAGCCCGGCACCCGCACCATCATTCCGAATGGGATCAGATGGGTATCAGCAGCCACAAGGTGGCCGTCATTCGTCCAGACACTCTTTCCCGATGCGGTTGTCGTGCCGGGAAAAGGCCAGCAGCAAAATCGATCAGGCGCATAGCTGGTTACCACCAATCGGAGGTGTTCCCACGGCACAAAATACCGGCCGTGATACCAGAAACCACGTCTGACACGGGGTGTCGGTTTCGGGCGTCGATATACCATGCGTTTGGGTATCGGACGCACCATTTGAATCGCCGGTCGAGCTATTTGGATCGTGTGATGCGGGATAGCCTGAGCAACTTGCCGCACTATGACGGGCGGCGTGTGCGGAACAACAGCAGATACCTTTTGACCGGTGGAAGCACTGGCAAGCAGACGTGGGATGTGCCCTAACCGCCAAAACAGGCTCAGCCCGAAAAATAACAGGATCAACAGGCCCATCAGGGCCCCAAGCTCCCATAATTCGCCACGGTTGAGATGCCGTGATCGCCGCATGTCGCAAATCTCCAAAAACCACCGTTTGCGTCCGTGCGTCCATCAGCCATCCTGGCAAAGCCACCATTCCACTTTCGTGGAACAGCGATAGTGGAAAGACACTCACCGATCTAAAACATCAGTAACTGATTGACAGAAGTGTCTTCCCCGACACCCGGACTTTTACCCGGGGTGGGTAGGTACCACAAAGCCCAAAGTACCTAAATAGGGTGTTATAAGACCAAAAATCAGACGTTTATTCGTAATACAGGCAAGATTTAACCCAACTTTCGCACTTCTGGGGTAAAAACCGCATTATCGTGCAACCAGGGCCAAAAGTTTCCACCACAAAACATGCCTGGATTTTCGGTTCTGGGGTCTCTCAGGACTCTTGTAAGGCCGCCAACTGGCAGGCGTAGATTTTGGGCGGAGGCTGCTGGGGGAGCGCCAGATCGAGCTTCTTCAGCAGCAGGGCCTGCTCCGGCTCCGGCTCGGTATAGCGTGGCAGCACCAGGCATCGCCCATCAGTGGTGGGGATGTGCACATCGATCATCTTTATGGCATTCAATTGTTCCAGTACCGCCCGGGCCGTCAGCCCCGGTGCATGGTGCCGGGTTTGCATGGTCAGCGTTGCGGTCAGGCAGTACGCCAGAAATGCCACCAGAATGTGCGCCTCCATTCGTGCCTCAAGATGATGGTAGATGGGGCGGATTTTAAGATCGCTCTTGAGGTTCTTAAAAGCTTCTTCAATGTGCGTCAATTGCGTGTAACTCTGCCAAAGCCGTTCCGGCGACTGAGCCTGCAAACTGGTACGCAGCAGGTAATGTCCATCCAGCCGCTCCACTTCTTTGAACTTCTCCAGCTTGAGTCGATACCGGAAGGTTCGGGGGGTTACCGCTTCACCCGCTTTGGGCAACTGAATCTCCACCAGATGGGCCACTCTTCCCGCCTGATGCTTTAATGCACCCAATCGCTGCAGCAATGCATCACGTTTGGGGCAACTTCGCCGCAAGGCCAGCAATCCCCGGAAGAACCGACGCAACTTCTGCCGACGCATGGCCGCTTCCTTGTCGCGTCTTCCCCGGCTTCGAGCCAATACCCATAGCTCATCGGGTCCCCGTGAGAGTTTGACTTCAATGCCATGCTGCACCTGCTGCCACGGCTTATCCACGAGCTTTTTCTCCATGGCTGACAATCGCCCACGGGGGGTGCCCACCAGATAATCAATGCCTCGTGCCCGCATGGCTGAGAGGGTCTGCTCAGTCGGAATACCCCGATCCATCACCCAAGTGCGACGGGCCTTTCCATAGAGCTGTTCAATCTTGCCCAAAAAACCCTCCAGCGTCGTGCGATCGGACGTATGGCCCGGCATAACCTCATAAGCCAATGGCAGACCATCGGGCGTTACCACCAACGCCACGACCACCTGGCGGCAATCCGGGCGGCCATCGCGACTGTAGCCGTGCTGAGCCATGGGAATCTGTTCGCACAGGCCTTCAAAATAGGTGCTGGTCAGATCGTAGAGCAGAATGTCAAACGAGGCGTTGAATAAATCCTTCCATCGATTCTGCAGGTGAACAAACAGTTCCTGGCGGTGAGGAAGAATGCGATCCAGACAGCGATAGAGCCGATCCTTGGCGGCGACAGCCCTGTCCACCTGCAGGAGTTCATCCATCGCACTGTCAGTAAACCATCGGCGGTGCAGGCGAAATTCACTCCCCGGCTCCACCAATCGATTCACCACCAGCAACTGCAAGACCTTCTCCCAAGATACTTCGGAGCGACCGTCGCAGGCCAGGCGTCTATCCCAGAACCGATCCAACTCCAGAAGGCTCCAGAGTCGGCACCCCAGCCAGCAACTGCCAAAAGTGCGGGGGCGGTGAAGACGCATGGCATCCTGTCGCAGCGACAGGGCGCGAACTTCCGCCGTGGACAACCTCCGGGGTGGAGCAAACAGATCGGGTGTCTCATTGCGTTGGGAGATGGGGTGAAATTCATCGAGTGCCTGCTGCCAAGCGTGCTCCTGTGCCGCGCTGATCTCGCCGAGGTACAGCACCTGCCGCTGCACGTGCTGGCCGTTGGCGCAGCGGCGATTCTCCACCACGCTGTAATACCGGTGCCACTTGCCGTTCTTGAAACGCCTGTGCGAGCGAATGAACATGCCCGCTACTATCTCAAATCGCGTCAATTAAAAAAAGAGGGTAGGTCTTCACCACAGGGGTTTTACAGGCCAAAACCGCATTATCGTGCAACCAAGGCCAAAAAAATCTTAAAAATTCCGGAAATCAGACACAAAGTGCGAAAGTCGGG
>JAKAVW010000150.1 GCA_021827445.1 Pseudomonadota bacterium | reverse complement strand
CGGCAAACCCGAAGAGATCGGCAATGTGGTGGCCTTTCTCGCCAGCGATCTGGCCAGTTACATTACCGGCACCACCCTCGCGGTGGATGGCGGGATGCTGATTTACCCGGAATTCCGCCACGGAGGCTGAACATGGACGCCGATGTCATTATCATCGGCAGTGGCGCTGGCGGCGGCACCATCGCCCGCGCTCTGGCCGATTCGGGTTTGAATATTCTGATTCTGGAACGGGGCGATTATCTCCCCCGAGAATGGGGTAACTGGGACCCCCGCACGGTTTTTGCCGAACATCGCTACCATACCCACGAGCAATGGCGGGATCAGCACGGTAAATTCTTCTCGCCGATCACCGGCTATCATGTTGGCGGCAACACCAAATTTTATGGTGCCGCCGTTCTGCGTCGGCGCGAAAGCGATTTCCTGATACGTCATCACAAGGATGGCAACACCCGCGCTTGGCCCATCTGTTATGCTGATCTCGCACCCTTTTACGATCAGGCCGAAGCTTGGTACTTCACCCACGGTCAGGCAGGGACGGACCCGACCGATCCCCCACGCGGCGATTATCCGTTTCCGCCGTTTTCCCACGAAGAGGATGTCGCTCTGGTGGATACGGCACTTCGAGGGATGGGTCTGCATCCATTTCCGCTTCCTTTGGCGATCCATCGACTGGACGATGACCCCGAGCACAGTCCCTGTGTACGCTGCCCGACCTGCGATGGATTCCCTTGTATGCTACATGCCAAGGGCGATGCAGAAGTTTGCGGTATCCGTCCGGCGCTCGAATACAGTAACGTGCGTTTACTGACCAAACACCGGGTGCAGCGGCTTATATCCAGTGCAGATGGTAAGCGGGTGGAAACGGTTGAGACCGATCAGGGGCGTTTTAGTGCCAGACTGGTGGTATTGGCCGCCGGGGCCGTGAATAGTGCCGCGCTCCTTCTCGCGTCAGCCTCAGAACAATTTCCTACCGGTCTGGCCAATCATAGCGATCAAGTCGGCCGTCATTACATGTGTCATCTCAATAGCGCCTGCATGGCCCTCAAACCTGGCCGGGAAAATCGTACAATATTTCAGAAAACCTTGGCCTTGAACGATTTTTACGAAGGCTCTGGAGATCCAGAATATCCTTATCCCCTCGGGCACATCCAATCCTTGGGAAAGGTCACCCCGGGGCTATTTCACGCCGAACAACCGCACTTACCCATCCCCGCCACGGCTTGGGCGGCCAGTCATTCGGTGGACTGGTGGCTGACCACCGAAGATCTGCCAGATCCCACTAATCGTGTTACGCTGGACGAAGATGGCACCATCCGCCTCACCTGGAATCCCAAAAATCGAGAAAGTCATCAGCGACTTTGCCACAAGTGGCGGGAACTGCTAAAAAAATTCGGGTTTTTCGGGGTGTTTTTTCAGGCCATGGATATTTCTGCCACGGCTCATCAAGTCGGTACCTGTCGTTTTGGCGAAGACCCGAGTGAGAGCGTTCTGGACCCCTTCTGCAAAGCCCATGATCTGGAAAATCTTTATGTCGTGGACGCCAGTTTCATGCCATCCATCAGTGCAGTGAATCCTTCCCTGACCATCATAGCCAATGCATTGCGGGTCGGCAGCCACATCCGCCGACAGATCAAAAGCGCATGAAACGCGGCACAACGGCCGTTTTCTGTGCGGGTTTTCTGCAGGGCGCCGCCTTTGTACTGATTCCGGCGCTCGGTACCACATTGCGCAGCGCGCCCTACGATATGAGTAATGCCACCTATGGCCTGCTCTATTTTCCAGAAATTATTGGTGCAGTATTCGCCGCGATTAGCGCAGGAGCCATTCACAAGCGACTTGGTAGTGCCGGACTGTTTCGTCTGGGCGCCCTGACCAACGCCGTGGCCATGGCCTTGCTGGTGGCCGCTTTTTTCACTTCTGGCTTACCCATTGTCTTACTGTTGCTAGCAGAAACTTTTATGCTGGGTACGGGCTTTGGTCTGACCAATGCCGCCATCAACCGCGCCGCTTCTCTCCTTTTCGCGGGGGCTGCAGCCGCCGCAGTTACCATCCTGAATGCGGTGATCGGCGGGGCAACAGCTGTATCACCAATAATTCTCGATGGTTTTCAACACTGGGTATCGTGGGTGCTGTGGCCAGTCGTCATACTGGCATTGTGGTTGTGCCTTTTGTTGCTCCCTTTGGCGAAAGACCACGACAACCAGGGACTAGGTGGGATGCGCGCTTGGCGGCGTTCGATGACGCCTTTTGCGATAGCTGTCGTCATTTACGCCATTTGCGAAGGCAGCTTTGGCAGTTGGGCGAATGTGCTGGTGAGTGTTGATCGGCATCTTCCTCCTGCGACTGGCGCCCTAGCATTGTCTCTCTTCTGGGGCGGGATGACGGTAGCGCGCTTTATCTTTGGAGCTATCCCCAACCACTGGATTCACCGTCGACTCGCCTATCTGCTGGCACCCTTGGGAATGGCCATCTGCTTTGTCGTCATTCCGCACCTGCAGTCGGCAACCGGGCTGCTGATGGCCTTCACCAGCGCTGGAATCGCCTGTGGTATTTATTATCCCTACAGCATGGCCTACGGCATCGCCGCGCACCCCAAAGAGGGGACCCAAATGGCCGGCCTGCTGGTGGGCGCACTCATGATCGGCGAGGGTATTGGTTCATCCGGACTTGGGCCACTACAGCAGTGGGAATCTCTTGGCAAGATTTACACGTTTTCAGCACTATGGGCAATACCCCTGCTCTGGCTGGCGTGGCGCAACAGCCGCCCCAGCGTGTCTCAACGCGTACCATTTGAAGCCACTCATGACTGAACGGGTTCTTATCCTCGGTGGGGGGTTTGCGGGATTAACCGTAGCCCAAGGGCTCCGGGGTAAAGGCTTTGCCATCACCCTTGTCGATCAGCATAACTACCATCTCTTTCAGCCTTTGCTTTATCAGGTGGCCACCGGGGAACTACTGGGGGAGGCCATCACTACCCCACTGAGACACCTGCTACCGAGCTATGGTGTGTCCTTTCGCCTCGGCAATGTGATCGAGATCGATCTCCTCCGTTGTCAGGTACACATGGAAGATGGTGATGTTTTGGAGTACGACTTTCTTTTCCTGGCATTGGGTACAGTGACCAACTTCTTTGGTAATAAAACCATCAGTCAGCACGCCCTGGACATCAAGGGACTAGAAGGGGCCGAAACAACCCGGTCTCGACTCATTCTGGCCCTTGAGAGGGCAAGCCAGAGTAAGAACGCCGAAGATCGCCGGGAATGGCTACACTTTGTGGTGGCGGGAGGTGGTGCTACCGGTGTAGAGTTTTGCGCAGCACTCGTGGAACTCCTGCAAAATCTCGTTCCCAACGAGTATCCAGAACTAGACTTTCGGGAAGTACAAGTCAGCCTTGTTCACGGTGGGGAGGCTTTGTTACCGGGTTTCGCCAATAACTTGCAAAAGCACGCTGCCACAAAGCTGCGCCGACTGGGCATCAATCTGCTCTTCGGGACCCACGTCAAAGACTACGATGGGCAGACGATAATTTGCGATAGTGGCCCACCCATCTCTGCCCGCACCCTGATCTGGACCGCCGGCGTTGCAGCAAACCCGAGTCTCTCGTCCCTCACCGTTCCAAAAGGGCGCGGTGGACGCCTGTTGGTGGACCATCACCTGCGCTTGCTGGATTTTCCGGAAGTCTTTGTTGTCGGCGATCTCGCCATATTTACAGGTGGCGACGCCTGCCCACAAGTCGCGCCCTTTGCGATGCAATCAGCGCGCTACGCAGCAAAGTTTCTTTGTGCCCAATCAGCACATAAACCGCTGATTCCCCCTTTTGGGTATCACGATCCGGGCATCATGACGGTTCTTGGCAGGCTTGACGCCGTTTGCCAGATCCCTCGTTGGCATCTACGCTGGTACGGTCTATCGGCTTGGGGATTATGGCTGGGTCTACATCTCTATCGTATCATCGGCACTGGCAATCGTCTGCGTACACTACTGGATTGGTCTAACGATTACATCCGCCGTCGTACCTCTGTGCAATTGCTGAGACAAGGAAGAGATGATTAATGGACTTCCCTGCAAGTTATACGGGATCAGCAGGTATGAATGACTGCGTCGCAGGACAAATTCAGGGCCAGAAATGGCCCCAAAAGTGTCCTGAAACAGCGGCATGAAGTGTCATAAACCGTTCGTTTTGTGACGTGCACAGAAAATAAAATTATTGAAAACTATACTTACTTGGGCTCCTCGCTACTTCTTTCTGACGGGTTAAGCCGCAGAGGGGGCGATCAACGCCAGGATACGGTCACCACTTGCCGGAGCAATGGTCTCACCCGCAAGCATCACGCGCAGAATATGTTCCCCAGTGATCACGAAGAGGGGCAGGAAGCCAGACCTGTGTTTTTCCTGGTAGGCCTCCCAGGAAAAGCTTTCGCTCAAAAGTGTGGTATGGATTTGCCAGCCATTATCCAAAAGTTGCGAGAGTCGTACGTAAGTCGCATCTCCACCAAAAAGATAGCGTCCGCGGTAAGGTGCTGCCACCTGCTGTCGATCACGCCCGGCAATGGCGCTCTCGTCGGTCAGAATAAAGACATGGTCCAGGCCGAACTCCGGTTTATAACGCATACTGGCAATGATGTTGAGAGCGTGGTCTTCGGCCAGACCGAGCATGTAGCCAAAGTCGAGCAGGTCGAGATAACGATCTGCCTGCACGGAAACAGGGTGGGCGTAAAAGGTGTTGATGCCAGCTGCGCGCGCCGTGCGGATTTGGGCGAAGTCGTTATCTAACAACAGGCAGGCGAAGCCTGCCTGTTCTAGGGCTTTAGCAATGGCTTGCGCGACAGGATTGGCACTGATGATGAGGATGCTCTGTGGCTCTTTCTCGTCTACATGCAGTAGCCTGGCCAGAGGTCTGGCAGTGAGGCTGGGCAGAAGAACGCTGGCGATAATGACCGCGAAGGTCAGGGGAACAAAGAGCGCTGCATGAGGATAGTGGACCGCCTGCAGGGTTTGCCCAAGTACCGCCGCAGTGGCCGCGGCAACGATGCCACGCGGTGCGATCCAGGCGACGAGGACACGTTCCCGCCAGTTCAACTCCGATCCCCAGGAGGCGAAAGCGACTTTGATGGGTTGGGAGAGGACCTGGATGGCTACGAGCAGACCGAGTCCAGGTCCGAGCACCGCACGAATCTCCGTGAGATTCAAACGCGCTGCCAGCACGATGAAGAGAAGCGATATCAATAGGATAGAGAGACTTTCCTTGAAGTCCAGGATATTGTCCAAGGGTATGTCACGCATGTTGGCGAGCACCATACCGATGATGGTGACCGCCAGCAGACCGGAATCTTTGGCCAAGGCATCGGCCAGGGCAAAAATCATGAGTACGCTCGCCAAAACGAGGAGGGGGTGCAGATAGTCCGGCACTACCCGGCGCCGCAGTATCCATCCTAAAGTGAAGCCACCCGCCACCCCCAAGGTAACACCCACCGACACAATGCGCAGAAAGCTCAGGCCTGCCGCACCCAGGGACGCGGTAGCGGCGCTGTTGGCCACCAACGCTTCAAATACGATCACACTGAGTAGCGCGCCGATGGGATCGATGAGGATGCTCTCCCAATGCAGCACCTTGGCAATCTTGGCATTGGGGCGGGCGCTACGCAGGATGGGCGTGATGACTGTGGGGCCGGAAACGACGGTGACCGCGCCAAAGAGAATGGCCATGGGCCAAGCGAAATGCGTAAGCCAGTGGGTCGCGACACTGATGATTGCCCAGGTGCTGAACACGCCCAAGCTCAGTAGGCGCTGGATGACCGTGCCGAGGCCGCGGAGTTCGCTTAGACGCAGCGATAGGGCACCCTCAAAGAGTATAATGGCCACGCCCAGAGAGATGGTGGGGAAAAGCAGCGGTCCAAAAATCTTATCTGGTCGCAGCCAGCCGAGGATGGGCCCGAGCAGGATGCCCAACACCAACAAAAAAAGAATGGCGGGTAGCTTGACCCGCCAGGCTAACCACTGGCTGAGGAGGCCGAGGAATACCAGGCCGGCGATGAGGAAAGCAACACCAAAGCTGACATTCATTTCAAATAACTTCCGCGAATTATTCGCGGCCCGTCAGCCCGATCTATTGTGTCCGGATTTGCCGCTCGCATGGCTTCATTTGCTGTTTTCCGCGCAATATCTGCACGAGTGATAATATTATAAACAGTTTTTTGTTTAACGGTTGCTTTGTTGAAGTATGGCCTGATTGGCCGTTGTCTGCGTTTGTTTAGCCATAGCTCCTGCTGAACTCGCTCCAGCCTTCGTTTTATTCTATTCTCGCTTGTCGCGTTCTGTGTTGAGTTGCCTTTCAAGGTCGGTCTCACGCCGTTCATGATGGCGGATCTTCAGCTTGTTGCGAATATGTGTGGGTAGATAAATCAGCATACTTGCAATAAAACCGGCGATGAAACCGACGAGCAGGACTATCCCCTGAGATTGTGCAAACGTCCACGAGAAGAAATGAATAGTGGCGGGTGCCCCGTTCTGAATTGCTAAGATGACAGCCAGTGCCGCCATCAAAAAAGAAACGATCACCCACATGACACCATCCTTCTCATTGCTTGGTGACGCATCTGTCGTTGCGGGATCCTGTGTGACTGGGGTGACTGTTGCCACCTTATGCATCTCAAATTGTCTGGTAGGCCTCGGCCCGTCTATCGATGATGTACTGATTCTCCTGATCCAGGCAAAATGGTCTGACGTGCCATGATCTGACAAAAAGTTGAGGCTGAACATTCCGGGATTTATCGGCTGCCCACTCTGTCGTATCGTTGCCGTGGTGATATTCCATGTTGGCCTCCCATGATGAGGAAATCATAGTACAGTTCAGTCGCCCAAGCCATCGATTACGCGATCGGTACCAAGGCCCCTACTGACAAGCCAATGACCGCAATCAGTCTGCTGCCGACCATCAGGATTCAACGGCAGCCGGGCAACGTTATGTATACCTCGCGATTATGTGTAGTGGTACAGCTGCGAACCTTGCTACGACTGGGTTGTAGGGCCGAATTGTGCTCGCGGGCTCTACATAATAAATGCTGTTTTGGAAACTCCAGCAAGATGACTGCCCACCGACGGTGCCGAATATCGGTGTCAGGCTTCCGGATCGGAAGGAGTGCTAGGATTCACAGGCAACTGTGGCGCATGCGGAGCCCTGTCGTGGTGACTATCCGATGAATTGATGGTTGGTTTCCCAGAACATGAAGCACGGCATGATGACGGTACGACCACGAAACGAGACTGAGATCGGCGACAAAGTTCAATCATTGCGTCACGATCAACCGTCCGGTAGCCATGACCATACCGATCCTGTTCACGAAAACGGTGGATCGTCGATGGATCATGAGATGGTGAAGGTTTCAAAAGGTGCCATCACTGGGATGACCGTTCTTTCCTTTATAGTGTTCGGATTTT
>JAKAVW010000149.1 GCA_021827445.1 Pseudomonadota bacterium | reverse complement strand
CTCGTGATTTAGGGTGTCATCCGGCATGGTCTTTTCCAGCCTTTCCAGCCGTGCGAATAGGTGCCAGGAGTGATCGCGCGGCTGGAAGCGCAATCCGGGTGCCCCCGTTTCCTGGCATAGAAACGGTTTTTGGTGGAGTGTTCAAAGCTTGAAGCCATCACCGGCCGGCTTGGCGAGGATATAGCCATTGGCCTCGACAATGTCGGCGATTTGCTTGGCAGTCACGACCATAGCGCCTTCAGGAACGGGCTCCGCACGGTAACGGCCATTGGTCTCAAAGGTCAGCAGCAGCTTGGTGCCAGGAGGTACAAGGGAAGGGATTGTTGGGGGTGGCAATTCGGCTTTGTGCAGAAGATCATTGATGGCCTGAAGTTCGCAGGCGATGAAATATCGCCTTGCCTGCCGCCCACGTTCATTGTTTTCTACCATGGCCAGTTCCTTGGCCATGTCGAGGGTGAGGTGGTAATTCTTCGTTATCTGCTGCCTGGCTTTTGAGCTCGCCAAATTTGGCGAGCTCAAATCTTCAAAACAAACAAAGTCCTGGAGTTCAATAAAGCCATACTTGGTGATACGTTGTTTGATCCAGTTGGTGAAGTCGCGGCGTACCTGCAGAAAGGCATGCAGATCCCGGGCGTTGCACAGCGGGGTGTTGGGTTGTCCCTGGATGTCATCGGTGAATACCGGCACAGGAACGGAAGAAAAATCCGTATTCATGGCGTAATCCTCTGATTGCGGTTGAATCCGCACCCGACGCTAATCAGGTGGACGGAACCGTGCGGGTTAGCGTGCCGGTCAGAGGGCCGGTGAGCCTTGCGGCTCCCCGCACGGCCCCGCCCATAGAGGGTGGAGCCATGCAAACGGACGAAAAAATAGTCGCAAACGCGAGGCCAGCGACTGTCCGCCTCTGATTCCGGAACGCTAATCCCGATCACTGGAACCCCAGTGATGAATTCAGCATAGGATAGGCGGACTAGGCTGTCAAACGGGAATATGGCGGTCATTACCGTGGTCCTCTCCGTCCGCCGCTGTTGGCTTAGTCAGCAGGTTGTAGGTGTAGTCTGTCGTGCCGCCATGCAGATTCTCAGAGCCCCTTTTGGGGCTTTCTGAAGAGGCAGATGATGAGTATGCTGTCGTAATGGCGTGGATATGTTTGGCAGATGAATTTTGCCGCTTGGCTTTTTGACGGAGCTCGTCGGCGCGCTGGCCTTGGTTAGGCGACAGAAGATTTAAACGGATTGCGGCGCCAAGCAATCTGTCAGATGTCTCCTGGGGCAATGCTTCCGGCCATTGGTAAACAGCCTGGCGAGTAATGCCAAGCGCATCGCCAACGGCGCGCATAGTGCCGCCGAATATTTGTATGGCTTCCTGTTTTGTTTGGATGGTGCTCATAATGAGTAGTAAAGCAACCTTAACCTCAGATGTCAAGATCACTTTCCGCATGGCTCAGCGTGCTTGATCCCATGGACGACATTGGCAATCGAATCAAGGAAATCAGGAGAAGCCTGAAATTGACTCAGGCAGAACTGGGGAAGCACGCCGGGGACTTGAGTAAGTCCGCAGTTCACCAGTGGGAGTGCGGCGACACCAAGCCTGCCTGGGAGGCATTGACGGCACTTCGCAAGAGTTTGGGTATCAATCCAGATTGGATCATGCGGGGAGAAGGCACAATGCTTTCGCGCCAAGAAGATACCAACACGACACCAACATCAGAACCCGGGGCCGATGGGCTGCCCTTTAGTGGGATGGGGCTGACCACTCAGCAGAGAGCACTTCTCGGGAACTTTGAGAGAATGACAGCCGATCAGAAGGCGGACTTCCTCCGCGAGTCTGATAACATCAAACGGAATAACGAAAAAATAATCGAAGAACTTACCCGCAAGAGAAGTAGTAATGGAAATGGTTCTTAGTCTCGCCGATCATGGTGAATCGCTTCTGGCTTAATTTCCAGTAAAGCTGCCTTGACTACAAGCGGGAAGCGTGCTTTACTGTACCCATCGAAGCCACCCAATCGGAGCGGCATCATGGAGATCAGCTATGCAAAGCGCCATGTTCAAAGATAAAACCAGTCAGGCAAGGGTATCACCCCCGTGCAGAACTGATTACCCTTCAGAATCTCGCCCATCCATATCCCGTCAAAATCCATCAACGGTCACCGTCTCCTATCGTGACGGCGCTCTGCTGACTTTCCTCTTCGATCGCTCCACAACCATCGTGGATCTGGTGGCAATGATTGGTCGCGCAGGCCCAGTGCTAAAGGTGGTGCTCTGATGGCGGCCGTAGCCCTGGACATCGATGGCGTCCTCTGCGACTTGGATCAACACTGGATGGATTACGCGCGTCGGGTACTGGACGGGCCAGACATCAGACGACTGAATGACGCTTATCATTTGCATGACCGCTACGGGATTACCCGTTCAGACGCAAAACGGGTCTGGAATACCTTCAATCACGAGGTTGCATGGGCCAACGTACCGGTCTACGCCCACACTCCGGATCTGGTGTATGCGCTGGAAGACCTGGGCTGTCAGGTGTGGGCGGTCACCAGCATCCGGGACGAATTCCATCAGGCACGGGTGAATTCTCTCTGTGGGTTGCTGCCCGCCGGTCGGGTGGTCTGTGTCAATCCACTCCGTGCGCCTGCTGAGAAAGCCGCAGCGCTTCAGCGCATCGGTGCTTTGGCTTTTCTAGATGACCAGCCGGACAACGCCAATGCGGCAGCTGCGGTGGTTCACCTGTCCGCCCTGCTGGACCGACGATATGCGGGGCTGGAAACGCCAACGAGCGATGTGGTGGTCATTGACGATCCAATGGATTACCCGGTGTTGGTGGAAACGCTTCTGCAGCGGACGCGGAGGGTGTGATGATCACGATGGCAAAAAAGGAAATCGCACAGATTGGCATGCTCATTCGGCCCAACGGTACTAGGTTGCCGATAATTGGGCTTTTTTCGGCGGTAACTCCGCAACGGGGTAGGGATTTTCTAATGGAAGTAGCAGGCGTTTACGCGGTGATCGAGACGACCATTGGTGCTGCCATCGCCCGCCAGTACTCCCTGGAAAATGCTACACCCGCGCTTCTTGCCGTTTGGCGTGGTGTTGAGGCGCGAATGAAAGGACAGACAAATGATGCACCTAACTAGACAGCAGCTTTGCGCCAAGCTCCAGACCAGCGAGTCCACGATTCGCCGGATGGAGCAGGAAGGAATGCCGTTTATCCATGTAGGTAAGCGTGGTAAAAGGTACAATCTCGTAGAAGTGCTTGAGTGGTCAAAGAGGAATAGGCCGTGTCCATCTGGATTGACAATAAAAACCGTCGAAATGTCCAAGTTCAAGTTGACGGCAGACGCCTACATCGCATCCTGCCAGCCGGGACGACTGCGCGTGAGGCCAAGCAACTTGAGTCCCGATTACGAGACGAACTGACGGCGGCGGCCTTACCGCCGAAACATGCGGGAGACCCGCCACTTGCCGCCGTCATGGCCTTGTACATTAAACATTTGGAGCACTTGCGCAGCCCGGAGACAGCGCGGTTTCATGCTGCACGCATCACGCCATGGATCGATAAATACACGGCATCCGGGGCGTCAAAGTGCGCGGCGATGATTATCCGTGACATGACCGGATCCTATGCGCCGGCCACCATCAACCGCAGCTTGGGCACGCTCAAAAAAGCGCTCACGCTGGCCTGGGAACAAGAAATGATCCCGGAGAACTACGGCGCCAGAATTAAGCGCCTTCCGGAGCACAACGAGCGGCATACCTATCTGACGCTGGACCAGGTCAACGATCTCACTAGTCACGCCTCTGATGCGGTTGCCGCCGCGATCTGGGTTGCACTGTTTACCGGCTGTCGGCGCGGTGAAATCACAAAGCTGAAGGCGGAAGATGTTGGAGATACAACGATCACCATTCGCGCGGGAAATACCAAGACGCTGAAAACGCGAACCGTACCCATTATCGGCCCGATGCGCCGATGGCTGCCGTTTATCCCGCTCCCCATCAATAGCGAAGGGCTTAAATCCGGCTTCAGCCGCGCTCGTGTGAAAGCCGGAATGCCGGATTTGCACTTCCATGATCTTCGTCATTCCTGCGCCTCTATTCTGCTTGCGTCCGGGGCGGACCTGTACACCATTAGTCGCATCCTGGGTCATTCGTCCACCAAGATGACTGAGCGTTACGCGCATCTTCAAACCGATGCGCAATCGGTCGCTTTGGAACGGGCCTTTTCCGAATCTGCACTCAGAAATGCACTCAAGAAAAAACCGGCTTAGCACCGGCATCGTAACTACTTGTTTTATCTGGTGGGCGGTACAGGCTTCGAACCTGTGGCCCCTGCCGTGTGAAGGCAGTGCTCTACCGCTGAGCTAACCGCCCAAGATGAGCAGGCTCACCTAGAGTGGGAACACAATACCAATCAATGGCATCAGGGTCAATCATTTTTCCACCTTCTCACATGGATTGTTTCCCGTTAAACTGCCAGCCCTCGCACGTTCCTACAGCAGACGCCCAAGCGCAGAGGGCCACCCCATCCATGATGTTTCTGAAATACCTGCCGACGGTACAGGAACCACGGCTTTACATGGCCCTGGAACGCACCTACCTAGGCTATTTCAAGCTCCTCTTCCTGTCGATAGGCACCGGCCTGCTTTCCGCACGCCTGGCCATTCTCTTCAAGGCACTCCACTACGCTGCCCTGGGCCACTTTTTTACCGAGCTTTTCTACTGGCTGAGCTGGCCCGCCATCGCCCTGATTTTTGTGGTAGGATTTCGTTTTATGTCGGACCTGGAATATATCGAAAAAGGATCTCCCGTGGCTGAGAAAGAAATCATTGATCCGCGCGTTTACATGGCCGCCGAGCGTACCTTCCTCGCCTGGGTACGCACTGGCATCGGCCTGATTGCCTTCGGCTTCGTGATCGAAAAATTCGATTTTTTCCTGGAGCAGCTTTCCATCATGCTCCATACCAAACTCGTGATGGGTGCAGGTTTTTCCGGGATGGGCATCGTTTTCATTCTTCTCGGAGTCACCAATCTGGTCATCGGTGGCATCAACTTCATTCGCACGGTCAAAAAAGTGGACGAGGGCACTTATCATGTCCACAAATTCCTCTATGGCCTCTACGGAGTCATTCTGCTGAGTATCACCATCGTGCTGGCTGCCATGATCATCCATGTATCGCCCTGAGCACGCCATTGCTTAAGGCACCTGTATGGGCGTCAGGTGGTCATCATAAGCCCAGTAGCAGGCGTGAAACGGATATTTAGCTGATCCCTTTCTGCCATTTCTCCAGAGGGCAAGCCCGCCCTCGCCCAAAATCTCCAGGCACCGTGCAACCCGCCTGTCATAAGAAGCAGGCGCAATACCTGCATGGCCACCCCAGGCAACAATCACGGCAGAGCTCGCGCCAAGTGTTTCACGAATGGTGGCGTCATTTTGCAAACCAATAACGTAGGACTCGCCCCGTTGCCGCAGCGCAGCGCCAACCTCCCTGCTGTCGGTACCGCGTAAGGCGTAAAGATTCAGAATGTGCACCCCACCCGCTTGCGGAAACCTGCGCCAGACATACTCCGATGCCGTGCGCACGGTCTTGTCGGCGGCGGTTTCGCTCGCGCTGGAAGGATTTTTCAGAAAAACCGTGACCATATCCCCCGTGCGACCAGAAAACGGGAGGGTAAGCCGGTATCGCCAGGTTCTGCAGGGCGAGAACAAGGCCGTGATCCCGGTGGTATCCACGGCGGGCGCATGCTGAACCGTTCTACCGATGCGCAACAGTTGTCACCCCCTGTTCGTCCGCTCCCGCAGTCGCTCGTATAACCCCGCTGGCGCCGGTAGGATATTCTTCAACTCAGCCCGGATGCGGGCGGTTTCATTGGTCTTGGAGGAGTGGGCCTCGTCGGCAATCACCGCAAAGCGTTTGTTTTTGGTAGCCGCGAGTTCCTGAATATGTTGTAAGGTAAAGGGAAAGGTTTGCATAGTAAAGGCGACAATCTGCTTGTTGGCGGCGAGTGCTTCGGAAAGTTCCCGGCTTTTGGAAGCTCCCTCCCCTTTGACGATGGCCACGACACCCGCCGTCCGCTGAATCTGCTTCTTCTTGTCCCGCACTAGCACCAGATAGCGGCCCAGAATCTGCAGCCAGGAATCCCTGGCCCAGACCTCTTTCCAGAGATGGTCGGTAGCGAACTCCCGAGGATTGGGAGGATTCCCGGCACCGCCCGATCATGCAGACATGCCTCCTGCAACTCGACATCCCTGTATTCTATCCCAACCAGCGCCGAAAGGGGTTTTTTCAAGGCATCCATAAGAATCACCCACTCGGTCAGTCGTTAGATAAGGCAGAAAGGATCTACTTGAATATCTATATGGTCCGATTTTTCTTGTGGTACTGTGGCAAACTCAAAGTGATGAGAGGCAGGCTTAAAATCCGCCGTCACATCTCCTGAATAAACCTGGCCATTTCCCATCAATAATTGGGGGAAAGGAGTTCCTTTTTTCAGGTCTACTTTATTCAGGTCCACCCAGAAAGTGCTCAACTCTGGTGACAGAGTTGTAATAGTAGCGCAATCCCGTCTGATCCGCCACCACGCGCCAGCGAGTGGAAGAAATGTGCGGCTGATCTGGTGTCGAGATACCTATGGGTACGGAACTATTGTTCAAAACACTCATGACTTCTGCTACACCTTGCAAGTGATTTGCAGTTTTGGTAATAGCGTGAATATAAAAGGCTGCTACTTCTGAATAGCCAATTGTTCAGGATACTCCGGGTCGTTAGTCATGACCTGGTAATCGCGACCTTCATGAATGACAACCTTGCCATTGATATATTCAAAAATAGGGCTATTATCTTGTGCGTCAAATATGGATAGGTGTAGCGTTGTATAACGATTGATTCCCGGCATACGGTCTGAAACTACGCAAAATGGATGAGACCTAAACGCCGCAACCGCTTCCTTGACCGTGGCAAAATTATCCAGAAAACATTGTGCCCAGGCGGCTAAGCTCAGACGTGGCTCATTACCACAATCATCCGGATACTTGCTGCTGGCTAGCCAGAGCATATTGGCAACCAGTCCTTTCTGGTTCATGCAGTCGCTCGCGGCAGAGTCTATGATGTCACCACGACTGCTCTCATGGGTGCCTAAAGTGCCGGGCGAAGCACTGATGTACTCCTGCGCTACTCATCATCGGCTTAGGCGTGGCCGCGGCGACACCTGCTCTGGTAGCTGCAGCTATTGGTGCCCTACCCCTGGAAAGATCGGGGGCCGCCGCCGCCTTCAATAACACCAGCCGTCAGTCTGGCAGCGCTTTAGGCGTGGCCCTGTTGGGTGGACTGGTCGGCGTGGGCGCATCCATATCCACCGCTGGCGTTGTGGCCGCCATTCTGGGCAGTGCCGATGTGCTGTTGCTGGGTGCCTTTATTTCCTGGCAATTTATCGAGTTTCATACGACATGGCGACT
>JAKAVW010000148.1 GCA_021827445.1 Pseudomonadota bacterium | reverse complement strand
CTCGATGGCAGCCTGCACCTCGTTATACGAAAGATGATCCTCCAGCAGACCCAGGCGACCCCCAATCCGGCGGGTGTAAGCATCCACCACCATAACCGGGAGGTCCAGGGCATAGAGCAGAATGGAATCCGCCGTTTCTTCACCGACACCGTGGACCGCCAGCAAGTCTCGACGCAATTCCGGCCCAGCCACCTGCTGAGCAAGTTGTTCCGGCACCGCGTCCACCCCCCGCGCCTTTAGAAACCGGCACAAGGCCAACAGGCGTTTGGTCTTTATCCGATAAAATCCGGATGGCCGGAGCAGTTCAGCCAGGTCACTTTCGGACAGTGTCAGGATGGCCGCCACGCTCAGGGCATTGGCCGCCCGCAGGTTGGCAATCGCCTTTTCGACATTGCGCCAGGCGGTATTCTGGGTCAGAATCGCGCCCACCATGACCTCAAAGGGCGACTGTGCGGGCCACCACTCCTGCGGGCCGAACGCCTCTTGCAGCGTCCTGAATACAGCCAACCAGCCATTTCCCCCCGGCATCGACAGGCTCTAATCCCGGACCACCCGACGTCCCTGCCCCGTTCGGCCACGCGATACCCCCTGTCGGGCTTCTCGCCGACTGTTATTTTTTCGTGGTTCGGACACATCTGTCCCGCGTCCCGCCTTGTCGGGAGGCGGTGTCGCGGGGTTGACCCACTGCACGCTGGCGAGCAAGGCTTCGCGCTCTTCGTCGGGCAATTCGTCAAAGTAACCGGTCTTGAGCAAACGCGGCAT
This sequence comes from Pseudomonadota bacterium, assembly GCA_021827445.1. Lineage (GTDB taxonomy): Bacteria > Pseudomonadota > Gammaproteobacteria > Acidithiobacillales > Acidithiobacillaceae > Acidithiobacillus. The sequence goes on along the minus strand of JAKAVW010000148.1, from coordinate 6,698 downwards.
TTCCACCACCCCGTAGCGCACTCGGATCAGGCGACTCACCGTCAGGCCCACAGCCTCAAAGAGTCGCCTCACTTCACGATTGCGCCCTTCGGCCAGAGTGACGTGATACCAGCGATTGAGACCCTCACCACCGGCTTCTTGCAAGGTCACAAAGCGCGCTTCGCCGTCCTCCAACGCCACGCCCCGTAACAGGCTGGTCTGCTGCTCCGGGCTCACCGCCCCCATCACCCGGACGGCGTATTCCCGCTCGATGCCTGCGCGCGGATGCATCAGCGCATTGGCCAAGTCGCCGTCATTGGTGAGCAGCAGCAACCCCTCGGTGTTGTAGTCAAGGCGACCGACCGCAATCCAGCGGCTACCGCGCAACCGTGGTAGGCGATCAAAAACCGTGGGGCGCCCCTCGGGGTCATTGCGGGTAGTGAGCTCCCCCGCCGGCTTGTGGTAGCGCAGCACGCGCAGGCGCGGACGCACCCAGGAGGGAATCCGCAACGCCTCCCCGTCAACGGCAATTTTGTCCTGTGCCGTCACCCGATCACCCAGTTTGGCGGACTGGCCATTCACCACTACACGCCCCGCCGCGATCCACTCCTCCATCAGGCGGCGCGACCCCAGGCCAAACCGAGCGAGTACCTTCTGCAATTTTTCGTCCATGTTTCTCCAAAACCTACACAGGCTGCGGCAGACGCTTCCCGGATCATATCCCGTCCGCGCTCCCGCACCTACAAAAAAGCATACCCCGTACAAGGCGGGGTAGTTTTCAAGGAACCACGAAGTGGTCAGGAAGCCTTACGATGGGTCTCGTCTTCCTTAAGACGGGTGATACCCATCATCTTAAACAGCACCTTCTCATAGAAGGGCTCGGAGACGCCTATCTTCATCTTGCGGATGAAGTACTTCTCAAAGGCCACCTTGGCCAGGTGCACCCAGCGGCCATAGGCAAAGATGTCGACCTTACGGGGTCGCAACTGGGGCAGGGCAATAAACGCTGCACCGCGATCACCCATGTCGGCAAAACACACCGCATTCCAGGTGCCCATGGTCTGCTCACCCTTACGGCCTTCCAAATCCGCCTTGATATTGTGTACCGCCGCCGACACCATGGACTCGATCATATAACCGGTCTTGGGCGCACCGGTCGGCACCGGGGTTACTTCCACCGGCGGAATCGCGATAGCGATACCCGCCGCAAAGATGTTCGCATACTTCTTGCTGCGCTGGTGTTCGTCCACCAGGACAAAACCGCCGGGATTGCACAAACCTTCGACACCTGCCACGGCAGGCACACCCTTGAAGGCCGGGATCATCATGCCGAACTTGACTGGCAGAACCATTTCTTTGACAGTTTCGCCCTTTTCATCCACTTGGGTCACATACATCTTGTGGTCTTCGACTTTAGTGACCTTACAATTGGTGTAGGCCTCAATACCCTCTTCTTTGAGCCCCTTGGTCAGGATACCCGTAGAGTCGCCGACCCCCTGAATGCCCAGGTGACCAATGTAAGGCTCACTCGTAATAAAGGTGAAGGATGGAATCTTGTCGCGCATGCCGCGCTTTTTGAGATCAGAGGCAATAATCATGGCATATTCGTAAGCAGGCCCAAAGCAACTGGCGCCCGCCATAGCGCCCATAACGATAGGGCCTGGCTCGCGTAACAACGCCTGATATTCAGCAAAGGCCTTCTCTGCATGATCCACCGTACAAATGGACTGCACCGGGCCTTCATGCGGGTCAGAACCTGGCACATTCTCAAAAGCCAGCTTCGGACCGGTAGTAATCAGCAGATAGTCGTAATGAACCTTGCTACCATCGGCGAGGGTAATATGCTGCGCTTCGGCATCAATGTGTTCGGCGGACTGCGGAATGAAATGTATCCCTTTGCGTTCCACATAAGGTCTGATCGGAAAGGCGATGTCGTCGCGCTCCTTCCAGCCTACGCCCACCCACGGGTTGGACGGCACGAACTGAAAATAATCATTGGCGTTGATCAGCGTCACCTCATGCCCCGAACCCAGAGCTTCTTTCATTTCGTAGGCGGCCGGCATCCCGCCGGTGCCTGCACCCAAAATTACGACATGTGCCATTGTTTACTCCTCATGTGACTTACTGCGCCAGATTCAAGGTAAGCCACACCATTTGTCTCCGCTTACCGAGTCCCAATTTGCAAATTCCCTTAAGTATTGTAGCACGCCCCAACTTCGTCAAATTAGATTGTTATAAGTTTCCTAATATCTTTCTTATCATGTCCCATACCATCGCAATTTTCCTCTTCGCGTCAACCTTCTATCGCACCCATGACCGTTGGCAAATCGGCCAGCGAAGCCAAAGAAAAATATTCCAGAAATTGGGACGTCGTCACCCATAGCGCTGGCCGGCCAGGGGTTTCACGGTGCCCGGCGACTACAATCCAGCCCCGATCCTGAAGCTGCTGCATAATCTGTGTACTCACAGTCACCCCCCGCCAGTGCTCAATTTCCGGTCGTGTTACCGGCTGTTGATAGGCGATCACGGCCAAGGTCTCCAGTGTCGCTTTGGATAACGGCCGTGGCGCTTCGACGTGAAGACGTGCCAGGAGGGCATTGTGGCGCGGATGAATCTGCAAACGATAGCCCCCTGCAACGCAGGCCAGTTGCAGAGGTCCTTCACCAACGGCTAGCAGAACATCCAGTTCCGCCTCCCATCCGGCGCAGTCAGGATTATCGTCAAAGATGGATGCCAGGCGCTCGCGGGAGAGCGGTTCAGCGCTGGACAGAAATAATGCCAGGAGCGCCTCACGCATCAGAGGCCACCCTGCGGTCTTCGGCATCAATCACCGCGACCCGCCACCGCCCCTCTGCGTCCTCTACCAAAGCCAGCGCCTGTTGCCGGAGCAATTCCAATAAGGCTAACAGTGACACAGCGAGAGCCAAGCGATCTGCTGCGGGCGGTAATATTTCGATAAAACTCCAGGGGCGTGGCTCCCGGTGGCAATGCCACAGTAACTCCGCCATCCGTTGCCGTAATCCCATATGCGAGTTCGTCAGGGTATGGGCGGAAGGTAGCTTGCGCGTGGGGCGCAGAAGCAACGCCTGCCTGGCATTTACGATATCAGCAAGGGTTACCAGCGGGGGTGTCAAAGGCAGATCGGGATATGCCGCAGGGTAAACCGACCAGAAATCCCGTCCGGCTTGAGGCAAAGTGTGGAGCACCGCCGCTTGCCCCTGCACTATAGCCAGAGCCTCCAGGCGGCGCGCAAGTTCCAGACGGGGATCAAAGTCTTCATCGTCGGTCGCAGGCGGCACGGGCAGCAGCATGCGTGCCTTGATCTCCGCCAGCCAGGCCGCCATCAGCAGATATTCGGCCGCCAGTTCCAGATTGCGGCGACGCGCTTCGTGCAGGTAATGCAGATACTGCCGGGTCACTTCGGCCACCGGAATATCCCGGATATCCATACGGTTACGACGAATCAGCCAGAGCAGTAATTCCAGCGGACCGGAAAAGCTGTCCAGCAACAGTTCCAAGGCATCCGGCGGAATGAAAAGGCCATCAGGCAGGGTTTCCAGGGGCTGCCCATGAACCTGTATGAGCGCCGCCGAAGGACTGACCTCAGAAATCGCGTTGCTCATGGGTCAAACCCATGGCCGCACGCACCCGCTCCAGCGTCTGCTCGGCGCGTTGGCGAGCCCGTTGAGCGCCCCCATGAACGATCTCCTGCAATTGCTCTGGCCGGGCCGCCCAGTACTCCGCCCGCTCGCGGATCGGGGCCTGTTCAGCAAGCACGGCTTCAATCAGCGGCTGTTTACAATCCAGACAGCCAATGTTCGCCGTGGTACAGCCGCCACGGACCCAGGACTGCGTCTCCGGACCGGAATAAATTTGATGCAAGGCCCAAACCGGGCACTTTTCGGGCGTACCCGGATCCGTGCGCGCCACCCGTGCCGGGTCAGTAGGCATAGTACGAATTTTCTTCTGAACCATTTCCGGCGCTTCGCGCAGCGGGATGGTATTGCCGTAAGATTTGCTCATCTTCTGACCGTCGAGCCCCGGCATTTTGGAGGCCGCCGTCAGCAGCACTTGCGGCTCACGAAGAATTTCCCGGCCTTTGCCCTCTAATTGCGCGAGAAGCTGTTCGCGCATCCCGGCGCTGAGCCCCGCCTGTTGCCCGAGAAACTCCACGGCCTCGGCCACCGCCAGTGCGTCCCCATCTTGCTGAAAACGCCGCTGTAAGGCGCTAAATGTCTTTGCCGCGCGCTTACCCAGGGCCTGCAGGCCTTTTTCCACCTGCGCCGCGGCACCGGCATCACGGCCATAGAAACTATTGAAACGCCGCGCCAGCTCCCGGCTGATCTCCAGATGCGCTACCTGATCCGCCCCCACCGGCACCTTGTGGGCACCATAAAGCAAAATGTCGGCCGTCATCAGCAGCGGATATCCCAGAAATCCAAAAGTAGTAAGATCCCGCTCCCGCAACTTTTCCTGCTGATCTTTGAAGGTCGGCACCCGTTCCAGCCAGGACAGAGGCGTCAGCATTCCGAGCAGAAGTGCCAACTCCGCGTGCTGCGGCACATGAGACTGGATAAAGAGCACGGCCTTGTCCGGGTCCACCCCCACCGCCAGCCACTCAATAAGCATATCCCAAACTGCCTCACGGATCCCCTGTGTCGTTTCATAATGGGTGGTCAGCGCATGCCAGTCGGCAATAAAAAAATAACATTCCGCCTCGTCCTGCAAACGCAGCCAGCTTTTGAGTACGCCATGATAATGTCCCAGATGCAGGCGACCCGTCGGTCGCATGCCGGAAACGATGATCTCTGTCATCACAAACCGCCCATCATCAGAAAAAAATTGCGCATCAATAGGAAAAGAGGACCGAGGACGGACCACAGCACGCCGGTAAATAGCAGTACAATTAGAATAATAAACCCGTAAGGCTCAATTCGGCTCAGGGCAGTACTGGCTGACGCCGGCAAAAGCCCTACCGCCACCCGACCACCGTCCAGAGGCGGGATAGGAATCAGGTTGAAAATGATCAGGATGACATTGATCATGATGCCCGCTTCGCCCATCAACTGCATGGGTTCACCAATATACGTGAGGGCACCTGGGAGATGACCACCCAACCACAGCACCAGCGTCCAGAAGAAGGCCATCAACAGGTTGACGGCTGGCCCGGCAATGGCGACGAGCACCATATCGCGTTTAGGGTCTTTCAGTCCGCCAAAATTGACCGGCACCGGCTTGGCGTAACCAAAGAGAAAAGGAGAATGAAACAGGAGCAGTATGCCCGGCAGCAAAATCGTTCCAAAGGGATCAATGTGTTTAATCGGATTCAGGGTCAGCCGGCCCATGAGCATGGCGGTAGGATCACCCCGCTTCCAGGCGACCCAGCCATGGGCTACCTCATGCACGGTAATGGCGAAGAGCACAGGGATAGCCCAGATGGCCAGGGTTCGGATAAATTGCGCGGCATCAAACATGGAAGGAGTATATCAGCGTAGTACCCTGTCCGCCTAATACGGCATGGGGATTAGACGGCAACGCTGAGACCCAGCGATCCCGGGTCACCAGCGCCTTCACGAAGCACACGCGGCGGCCATTGCAGAAGATCGACCACCGTCGAACAAAGCACCCCACCCACACCCGAGAGCAGCACCATGTCCACCTGATTCCCCAGCACCTCACAAATTTCGTCCGGATCCGTCAGCGGCGCACTGGCGCCAGGAAGTTGCAGAGTGGAACTCATCAATGGCTCCCCCAAATCCGTGATGAGCTTTTCGCACAAGGGATTTTTGGGTATCCGCACGCCAACACTGCGTTTGCGCGGATCAGCAAGACGGCGCGGCACATCTTTGGTAGCCGGCAGAATGAAGGTATAAGGTCCGGGCAAGGTTTTGCGCAGCAGTGCATAGGCGCGATCGTCCAGCTTGGCATAGTCCGCCAACTGGGAAATACTGGAAAACAACAGCGAGAAGTCATGTTGCACATCCAGTTGCCGGATGCGCCGCAACCGTTCCTGGGGCTCCCGTGCCGCAATCATGCAACCCAAGGCATAACAGGTATCTGTAGGATAGACCAGCAAGCCTCCCGCACGCAGCACGGCTACCGCCTGCGCCACCTGTCGCGGTTGTGGGTTTACGGGATGCAGATCTACACAGGGCGCCATGATATTTTCACTTCAGGTACAAAGGCCTCATCACCGGACAGACACACCGAGGAACAAATAATGAATAGCACTGCGGCTCAAGTCAGGATGATACGCCAAGCGGACCTGATCCCGCCAGAGGACACCGGCGCGGCGATAGCGCGTCCGGCCTGCGTCCTGCTCATGAGTGGCGGCGTCGAAAGCAGCACCCTGCTTTATGGGCTCGCCGACACCGACCAAATTCATCCGATTTTTCTCGACTATGGGCAACGTGCCGCAGTGCAGGAATGGCGTGCCGTGAAACGCATCGCCGCTACCCGGAACATCACGCCGCGCCGCTTTGATCTCTCCGCCTTCGGGAATGCGGTAGGTGCATTGCGTACTGAACGCTACCATGTGCCGCTCCCCCACCGAAATTTTGTCGCGATCGCCGCCGTGGCTTCCATCGCCAGCAATTTGAAAGTCCGCGAAATCATCATCGGCCTCACGGCGGACGATGCCATGGTCGACCCATGTTCTCGCCTCCCATTCCAGCGTGCCATCCGGGATGCCCTCGCCAGTCTTTCCCTGAGGCTAGACA
>JAKAVW010000147.1 GCA_021827445.1 Pseudomonadota bacterium | reverse complement strand
AGTCCAGCGCATTCCAGGTCACTTCTCCGCCGATGGTATAAGACGGTGCCGCGTTGCCCGGAGTGCTGCCATTCCATTCCTGATTGGCCATGGCGTTGACGTGGGGCAGATAAGCGGCACGGGCGACGCGAATGCCATCCTGGGCCGCCCTGACCTGGTGACGGAGGGCAACGATACCGGCGTTCCGGGTCAGCGCGTCGCCCTGCAGACTGGCGAGTGGCGCCGCAGGCAGTGTGGGCCGGACGGGGCCGTCCACGGTCAGAGTCTGTCCTTCCGGCCAGCCCACGAGCATGGTGAGATTGTCCAGGGCATTGGCCTGGGCGTTCCGGGCACTTTCGACGGCCAGTTCAGCTTTTTCCAAATGCACTTCCGCAGACAGCAGATCACTTTTTACCAGCACCCCATGCGCCAGCAGGGAGCGACTGGTCTTGACGTAAGCGGCGGCCGCCCGTTGGGCTTTATCCGCCACCGCCATGCCGGCATTGGCGGCGATGACACTGTCATAGGCCTGCAAAACAGCGAAAATCAGCTTCTGGCGCGCCATGACGTCGCCACTCTGAGCCGCCTCCAGCATGGCCCGCGCCTGACTCAAACGTCCCCAGGTTGCCCCGCCAGTCCAGATCGGAATCTCCAGTTGCAACCTGGTGCCAAAATTGTGGTAACTCCCCGGTTGATTCAGCCCTGTCGGTGCCACACCCAGCGCACCAGGATTAAATTGGCCCGCGCCAAAATCATTGAAGGTCGCCTGCCGCTGCGACAGCTTCATACCGAAAACGGTCAAGGCGTTGTTCGACTGGCTGGCAGAAAAAGAGGCCGCGAGCCTGGGGAGCAGGTGACCACGCGCTTCGGAGACAGCGCCCTTGGCTTCTGCCTGCCGGGCATGCGCCAGGAGCATCTGCGGATTTTGCTTGAGAGCGAGATCAAGGCACTGATCGAAATCCAGGGCGACGGCTGGCAACGGGGCACCGGCACTCATCAGCAGCGCGATTAAAGCAGAGCACGTTTTTTTGTGAGGACGAAAGGGCATGTTTTTCCTCGCCGTCGCCAGGCGACGCACATTCAAGAAACCGGACGACCTTGCAAAGCCTTCATAGCATCGCACGCCTATCGAATCAGCCCCGCCAGGCCACGGCAAGGCCGTCAGAAAATAAGCATATTATTATATATAACAGATGGGCATTCAAGCCTTTTGCGCCGGAATGCCCCAAGAATCCTGCCGCGAATCGCCGGAAGCTAGGCTTCGGCACTTACCGGACGTGGCAAAAGACATCGCTCATCATGGCAATCAAACGCAGGGTACGATGATCACCCACGCGGTAATAGACCTTGTTGGCGTCTTTACGAGCGCGGAGAATGTCTTTTTCACGCAAAATAGCGAGGTGCTGAGAGATGTTGCTCTGGGTGGTACCAACAGCGGCTACGATATCCTGCACGCTCATTTCTTCTGAGCCCAATACGCACAACACTTTGAGACGCAACGGATGCGCCATGGCTTTCAGGGAGCGGGAGGCCTGTTCAATATCCTCTTCCCGGGTTGGTAACTGATCCATAATCAATGCCTCTTGGTCTATTAAGTATCTTATTGACTTTGTTTATAATTACTGGAAATCGCAGTGTCTGCGGTCACCTTGCCTTTTTAGGTACATCCGCATAGAATCCACCACATGCGGGTGTAGTTCAATGGTAGAACCTGAGCTTCCCAAGCTCATGGCGTGGGTTCGATTCCCATCACCCGCTCCATTTAAAAACAAGGGCTTAGGCTAGCACTTAGGCCCTTTTCCCTGTCCAGCGTGCCGCTGAATTACCCACTTGCTCATCATCAGTGATTGAGAATAACCCTATATGGGTATTTTAGGAACCCCGCACCCCCCACAGTGCATATTTCAGAACAGCGGCCGCTCCAGCGTTACCAAAAGATCATCTACCCGTTTGCGCAGCGCCTCAGGCATATGAATGGGACGACCCCATTCTCTGGCCGTCTCTCCAGGCAATTTGTTGGTGGCATCCATGCCCAGTTTACCGCCCAGCCCGGCAACCGGCGAGGCGAAGTCGAGATAATCTATGGGCGTATTTTCGATGAGGGTAATATCACGCACCGGGTCCATCCGGGTCGTCATCGCCCAGATCACGTCCTCCCAGCGGCGCACATTGATGTCTTCATCCACCACGATGATGAACTTGGTGTACATGAACTGCCGCAAAAACCCCCAGATGCCGAACATGATTCTTTTGGCGTGACCGGGATAACCTTTGCGAATACTGACGACGGCCAGACGGTAAGAACAACCCTCCGGCGGCAGATAAAAATCGACAATTTCCGGGAACTGTTTTTGCAGCAAGGGCACGAAAACTTCATTGAGCGCGGCGCCGAGTATGGCGGGCTCATCGGGCGGACGGCCGGTGTAAGTGCTGTGGTAGATGGGGTTTTCACGGTGACTGATGGTCTCTACGGTGAACACCGGAAAGCGCTCAGTCTCATTGTAGTAGCCGGTGTGATCCCCGAAAGGCCCTTCCACCGCCATGTCATCGGGATAAATATGCCCTTCCAGCACCATCTCCGCACGCGCGGGCACCTGTAGCGGGACGCTCAGGGCATTGGCGAGTTCCGTACGTCCGCCGCGCAGCAGGCCGGCGAACTGATGCTCGGAAATGGCGTCGGGAATAGGGATGACCGCGGCCAGGATGGTTGCCGGATCGGCGCCATAGGCCACGGCCACGGGGAATGCCTCGCCGGGGTGTACCTTCTGAAACTCCCGCAGGTCTTGAGCGCCGCCCCGGTGCGCCAGCCAGCGCATGATCACCCGGTTACGACCGATGACCTGTTGCCGGTAGATACCCATGTTGGCCCGCCGCTTGTGCGGCCCCTTGGTGATGGTCAGACCCCAGGTCATGAGCGGGGCCGCATCCTCGGGCCAGCAGGTCTGCACCGGCAGGGCAGCGAGGTCGACCGCCCCTCCGCGCTGGACCATTTCCTGACAGGGTGGACGGCTCAGGGTCGTCGGCGCCATGTAGAGGACCTTACGCAGCGTGGGTAATTTCTCCCAGAGGTCGCGCAAGCCGCGGGGCGGGTCAGGCTCCTTGAGATAGGCCAGTAATTGACCGATCTGCCGGAGGTCGGCAAGCGATTCGCCCCCCATCCCCAGCGCCACCCGTTCCGTCGTTCCGAAAAGGTTGCCCAGCACGGGTATGTCATAGCCCACAGGCTGGGAGAACAAAATGGCAGGACCTGCGGCGCGCAGGGTACGATCGCAAATTTCCGTCATCTCCAACGCGGGCGAGACGGGCATGTTCAATCGGCGCAACAAATCGCGTTTTTCAAGGTCGGCCACGAAGGCCCGCAGATCACGGTAGCTCATGCGGGCATTGTAAGCACAGGCACGCTACTTTGTCCCGCTGTCCGGATCCTCGCGGGCGACCACGAAGGCACTGTCATCGATAGCCAGAGATGAAGTCGCGCGCAGATCGATAGCCTCGTGGCCGCTGATGTATTCATCGGCAAGCATGGTCAGACAAGCCACCTCGTCATCGGTCACCGGCGCAAAGCCGGAAAAACCGATGTCCTGCAACAACACCTGTCCGCGCGCTTCCTGATCCATCTGGCAGAGCACCTGAGTAAGCAGCGCCTGCTGCGGCAACAATCGCGGACCAATACAAAAGGCATGGAAAGCGAAAGCATCATCGGAACGATCAATAATGTGCAGTCGATCGCGGATCAGGCCACTCGCACCGGCATACACTTCGTCAAACAGAAAACCCACATCGGCCTGCCCCTGTAAGATGGCCTTGAGTACGCCCTGATAACTGCCGGTGAACACAAATTCCAGACGCGCCCGGTCAATATCTGCTTTATCCAGCAGAAACAGGCCTACCATGTGAATCAACGTGGCGGGATGGGCGGAAGCGACGCGGATACGCGTCGGTAAATCCGCAACGTTTTGTATCGGCACAGCCGCCGAAGTGCATAAGTACACCTCATCAAAATGGTTACGAGGCTTGGCAATAGGCACAAAATCCAGTTTCTGAACGTACTGCACCCAGTCGAAGGGGTTTGCATAAACCAGGTCGTATTGATTGGCGAGAACCGCTGCACGACAGGCATCAAAACCATCATAGGGCTGAAAATGCATCACCCGCCCGAGGTGACGCTGCAGATAGGTATTCATCAAAAACCACCCCGGAAGGTTTTTTCCGGAATAATTGGGATCCACCGTAAAGTGCAGGGTGGACCCCCCCGCGGGGTTGGAGGTAGGCATATTTCATGGCCCTCAAATGTCAAAATCCACCGGTATTTCACCGAGAATATTGAGGTGGATATTAAATGGCGTCATGTATTTCATGGCCGTCATCATGGATCCCTTGAACTTGAGCCGTCGCGTCATCAACGCCGATTTTCCGCTAATCTCCCCGGACAGAATTTTTTTCCAGTGGTCCATGTTCGTCCACATGATGAAGTCGCGGCGCCGCCCATCAGAAGGTCCGGCGTAGATAACTTTCCCCGCCTTGCAGAACAGCATGACATGAGGAATATCCGGGCGATCTTCAATGTAGTACTCCCAGGTAGCATTGAAGTTTTTCAGGTCTTTCTGGATTTCCGGGTGCGTGTCCCATTGTTTGCCCACCAGACGAATCCATTCCGTACTCATAAATTTTGCTGCCATGATCAGAGCCCTCGCCCTCAATACCTTGATTATCAAGCCCCACAAAAGCACCACCATTTTAATATATTGTTATACATCAACCATGTGGTGGCTTCCACTGTATCTCTATTTAGTCGCTATTGGGATTTCCGCCAGTCGCTAACAAATGCTGGAGAATAATGCCGGACAATAAGACCCCGAAGAGCGCGGGCATAAAGGAAATGGTGCCATTAACCGTTTTGGCCCTTCCGCCCAGAGCGGATACTTCTGCCGGAGGGGAGGGTGGACGCGGTGACTCATCGGAAAAGACGGTCTGCACGTCCAGGGACGCGCCATTCTTGCGCAGCAGGGCGCGTAACTCACGGGCCAGCGGACATTTTTCCGTCTGGTTGAGCCTGGCGACGCGCACCCGGCGGGGGTCAAGACGGTTGCCCGCCCCCATGCTGGAAAAGACGGGTAAACCCAGGGTCTGTGCCGTCTGGATAAGGACCGCTTTGCAGGCGATGGCATCAATGCAATCCGCGACCACTTCCGCACCACTGCCCGTCAGCAAACTTTGGGCATTGTCGGCGTTGATGAACTCCTGACGGGTTTCGAGCACGCAATCGGGATGAATGTCGCGAATCCGTGCGGCCATCACCGCCACCTTGGGCTGATCCAGCGTGGAATGCAGGGCGACGAGTTGACGATTGAGGTTGGAAATACTGACCACATCGTGGTCAACGAGGGTGACATGCCCCACCCCGGCACGGGCGAGGTTTTCTGCGACGTAACCGCCGACCCCACCGACGCCGGCAATGAACACATGGCGATCGCGCAGAGTCGCGACAGCCGGTACACCCAGGAGAATTTCGGTGCGGGCAAAAGGATGGGGCATTATGGCGCGTCCTGAAGATGAAATAAGGTAAGGGCGTTTTGCGCAGTGATCCGCGCGATTTCCTGAGCCGGGGTATGCCGCAACTGTGCCAGGCTGGCGATAATTTCGCTGAGATACGCCGGTTCATTGCGGGTGCCGGGATGCCCATGGGGTGTTTGCCATGGGGCATCCGTCTCTGCCAACAGAGATTCCACGGGGAGATTAGCCACCGTCGCCCGCAAACGCTGGGCGCGCGGGTGAGTGAGCGCGCCACCCAGCCCCAGCAAAAACCCCATATCCATCAATCGCTGTGCCTGTACGAGACTGCCCGAGAAGCTGTGCAGCACGCCGCGCAAACCAAGGAAGCGGCGCAAGGTCAGGATTACCTCCTCCAGGCTCTGCCGGGCATGGAGAATGACGGGCAATCCCAATTGCCGCGCCATGGCGAGTTGAGTCGCGAAACCGGCCCGCTGGTGGGCAGCGTCAGGCGCCCCATCGCTCGCATCGAGCCCGATTTCCCCCAAGGCGACGGACTGCGTCAGGAGGGCGGCCAAAGTCGCTTCCCAAGCGCCATCCCGATCATTCAGATAGAGGGGATGTACGCCATAGGCCGGATAAAGTCCGGGGTGATGACGACAGGTTTCCTTGAGCCGGCCCCAATGCTTCGGGGTATAGGCAGGGACGACGATCTTGCAGACGCCTGCCGTCTCTGCACGGCGCAGAACCGCATCACGATCGTCGTCGAAGGCGGCATCATCCAGGTGACAATGGCTGTCTATCAGACCATGCACAGGCAACTTCGCGACATTTTCAGCGCCCGCAGTAAGAGGAGACATCCGCCGATTTTACGGTAACAAAAATCCGGGGTAAACATGCATTCCGTGCCGGAGTAACCGGTTCAGCACTTGCTGCAAAGGGCATCTTGGTCTTAAATGGCCGGATGTGAAGACCGCGCTGGAGAAATTATGCGTACGATGACGGCAGATCTGGCCATTTTGGGTAATGGTCCGGTGGCGCGCAGTCTGGTGCTCGCGCTGGCGGACAGCCCACTGCGCGTGTTGCTGCTGGATACTTACCCCCTGGCGCAGGCACGACCGCGACTGACAGAGCGCACTGTCGCACTGGCCCTGGGTAGTCGGCGCCTGCTCAGCCGTCTGGGGGTAGCCATGCCGCTGGCGGATGCCGCCGCTATCCAGACCGTGCAGATTACCCAGCAAGGCATCAGCGGGCAGGTGCGCCTGGAACACAGCCTGCTAAACGCGCCGGAGCAAAGACTGGGGGAAGTCGCCGGCCTGGAGACCCTGAATGACGCTCTGGCCGTGCCGCTGGCGCATTGTCAAACCCTTCAGCAGGAATCACCGGGGCCGTTGCAGGCCATGCAATGGTTTCCGGACCGGGTGCAACTGGACTGGCCTGATTTGCGGGTCGAGACGGCGCTGACGGTGATTGCCGATGGCGGCCATGGCGAACTGGCACGGCTGGCAAGTCTGCGACGCATGGGCTGGGATCATAACCGCCATGCTATCATCGCCACAGTGACCCCGCGGCAGCCCCTGCCCGGCATCGCCTTCGAGCATTTTCTGGAGAGCGGACCGCTGGCCTTCCTGCCTATCGGCAACAACCAATTTTCCATTGTCTGGAGCCTGCGCCCCGGCGATGCCAGCCGTGTACTGGACCTTTCTGATGCAGAGTTTGTGGAGGCCCTGAACCGTCAGAGGCCGCCGCAACTGCCGCCACTCGTCATGACTGGCCCGCGCAGTGCCTATCCCCTGCTTTTCCAGCGGCTCTGGGCCGAGCCCAGTCAGCGTTTGGCCTTGGTAGGTAATGCCGCACAGACACTGCATCCTTTGGCCGGACAAGGTTATAACCTGGGATTGCGGGATGTGTTGACTCTAGGCGCCCTGCTGCGGGAAGCAGCACAGCGCGGTGATGATCCGGGGAGTAAATCGCTACTCAGCGACTATGCCCGCATCCGTCGCCGCGACCGGCTGGAAACCATTGCCTTTACCGAGACGATGAACCGTCTGTTCAG
>JAKAVW010000146.1 GCA_021827445.1 Pseudomonadota bacterium | reverse complement strand
GGGCTGGTGTCCGGTGCAACCAAGATCAACCCAAGTTCTGCTGCGTAGCGCTGGGCGCCAGCCTTGGTCATGAAGGTTTCGTCGGTACAGGTCAGGCCTGCCAGAAAGGTGACAACCGGTAGTTTATCGCCGCTCTGGTGCGGTGGGATAAACACTGAAAAACGCATGGGAGCCTGACAACTGGCCGAGACATGCTGATAACGTTGCGCAACACCGCCGAAGCAGGCGTGCGACTCCAGAAGTTCTAATTCAGTATCGATCATGGGCGCGCTCAGAATGTCAGCACACTACGAATGGATTTGCCTTCGTGCATCAAATCAAAGGCGGTATTGATTTCCTCCAGGGGCAGCGTGTGGGTAATCATTTCATTAATATGGATTTTACCTTCCATATACCAGTCGACAATTTTTGGGACATCGGTGCGGCCCCGCGCGCCGCCAAAGGCCGAACCACGCCAGTTGCGGCCAGTGACGAGCTGAAAGGGCCGGGTGCTGATTTCCTGGCCAGCGCCCGCCACGCCGATGATGATGCTGGTGCCCCAGCCTTTATGACAGCATTCCAGAGCCTGACGCATCAGCGTGGTATTGCCGATGCATTCGAAACTAAAATCGGCCCCGCCCTTGGTCAGACTTACCAGATAGGGTACCAGGTCGCCCTCCAGTTCTTTGGGATTCACAAAATGGGTCATCCCGAATTGTTCGGCGAGTGCCCGCTTGCCGGGGTTGATATCAACACCAATGATCATATCCGCGCCCGCCATTCGGGCGCCCTGGACCACATTCAGCCCGATACCGCCAAGACCAAAAACGACGACCTTGTCACCGGGCCGGACTTTGGCCGTGTAAATAACGGCACCGATGCCGGTGGTCACACCACAGCCGATATAGCAGACTTTGTCGAAGGGCGCGTCTTCACGGATTTTGGCGAGGGCGATTTCCGGGAGTACGGTATACTGAGCGAAGGTGCTGGTGCCCATGTAGTGGTAGAGAGGCTTGCCCTGGGCCGAGAACCGGCTGGTCCCATCGGGCATGAGGCCACGCCCTTGAGTTTCGCGGATAGCTTGGCAGAGATTGGTTTTGCCGCTGAGACAATATTCACATTCCCGGCATTCCGGCGTGTAGAGTGGAATGACGTGGTCACCGGGCTTGAGTGAGCGGACGCCCGGTCCGACTTCTACCACCACACCGGCACCTTCGTGACCCAGCACCGTGGGAAACAGGCCCTCGGGATCCATGCCGGAGAGTGTATAGGCATCAGTGTGGCAAACGCCGGTAGCCTTGATTTCAACCAGCACCTCGCCCGCGCGGGGTCCGTCGAGCTGAACGGTTTCGATAACGAGGGGCTGGTTGGCACCATAAGCAACAGCAGCACGAACATCCATGGACACTTCTCCGGTCGTAGTGAAAAAGGGAAATCAGAAATGAACAGGCACCGGCTCGACGCAGTCGCGGACCCGCTCAGCATGTGCATACACGGTCATGCGCCCGTCCCGGGCGTAACCGATCAACGTGAGGCCGTGACTTTCTGCGAGCTGAATGGCGAAGCTGCTCACTCCCGAAATAGCAGCTACCACCGGGATGCCAAAGCCTAAAGCCTTGAGCGCGATTTCGAAGCTGAGCCGCGAGGAAACCCCGAGTACAGTTGCGTCACCCAGGGTTAATCCCTGTTGGATGGCCGCGCCGATACTTTTATCGACAGCATTATGGCGTCCGATGTCCTCGCGGACCAAAACACCCCGATGTGTCTCAAGAATGGCAGCATGGGCGGTGCCCGTACTGCGGTTCAAAGCTTGTTGTTGCTGCATCCGAGCTAGCAGGTCATGGACGGATTCGGCATCGGTCACCGCTGCGCGTTGCAGCGGTGCGAAGGGCACCAGCCCCGAAAAGCAGGGGGTTCCGCAGAGTCCGCAGGCACTACCGCCTATCACACAGCGGCGTTTCGATTCGGCGCGCTGTGCCGCGGGCGGACTGAGTTGCAGGTAAATCGCCCAGCCTTCGCTGACACGTACCGATTCCCAAGCGATGATCTCGTCGAGTGACTGTAAAAGTCCTTCACTCCACAAAAAGCCCCGAAAGAAATCGTCAAGATGATCAGGAGTGACCATCATCACGGCATAAGGCTGGCCGTTGATTACGATGGAGACAGCGGCCTCTTCGAGCACAGCTTCTTCATGCGCAATCGGCGCACAGCGATGGGTGAGTATAGTCGCCGGGGACCAACCTAAACCATCGCGTCCTGCATCTTTGCGCATAATGCTTGTCCTTTTTCGGTAAGAGTAATGACCGGACGACCGCGTTGTTCCTCTTGTGCGACGTAACCCATACCGCCCCAGCGTTCGTCGTAACCCAGCAAAAGGAGTAAACGCTCTAGCTGGCTGCGTCGCAGATCGAATTGTTTGCCTACCTTGGCAAGAGAGAGTGCTTTCTCGGAACAGAGCGCCTGCATCAGGGCGATGACCAGATCCTCGGTACAGCGCTCCGTAGATATTTCTTCAACCACTCTGAGTTACCGCCGCAAAAGTGACCTGGATGGACTTGGAAGTTGGGGTGTTGGCGCGGTCTGCATGGCTGGACAGGGGTACCAGCACGTTCAGTTCGGGGTAGTAACCTGCCACACAACCTTTGGGGATGTCATAGGGTATCAACACAAAATTTCGGGCGATTCGCTCACCATCTCTCCAGTGAGAGGTGATATCTACAAGACTATCCGCCTGCAGGCCCAGTTCTGCAATGTCATCGGCATGCATAAAGCAGACATTACGCGCTCCAGACACTCCGCGATAACGATCCTCGAAACCATAAATGGTCGTATTGTACTGATCATGGCTGCGGATCGTCATCAAGTTAAAAATCCGGGCGGAGGTCTTGGGTTTAAAACGATCTTGGGTGATGGCACTGAGTTTCTGGGCGATAAAATTGGCTTTGCCCGATGCGGTGATCCAGCGCCGTGAACGGGGCGGCAAATCTAGGTGGAACCCACGCGGTTTATGGACTCGGACATTGAAATCCTCGAAACCGGCTACCACACGGGAAATACGGTCGCGAATACGGTCATAGTCTTCTACCAATTCCCGCCAGGGCGTTTTGCTCTCAGGCAGGGTTGCCTCGGCTAGTTCGGCGATGATCGCACATTCGGATTTTAGCGCCGGCGAGGCAGGAGCGCGCATCCCTTGAGAAATATGCACCATGCTCATGGAATCCTCGACGGTAATGCCCTGAGGATGACCATTCTGGATATCTAATTCGGTGCGACCCAGGCAGGGCAGGATCAGCGCATCTTTGCCGTGCACAATATGGGAGCGGTTGAGCTTGGTAGTAACGTGGACGGTCAGCGCACATTGACTCAGTGCCGCGTGGACCCGGGTCGTATCGGGTGTGGCATTGGCAAAATTGCCACCCATGCCGAAAAACACCTTAGCTTGTCCTGCTTCCAGAGCCGCGATACTACCGATTACATCATAACCATGGGCACGAGGAGGCTCAAAATCGAACTCCTGCGCCAGTCGATCCAGAAAATCTGTTGACGGTTGCTCCCAGATGCCCATAGTGCGGTCACCCTGTACGTTACTATGGCCCCGAATCGGACAGGCGCCTGCGCCATCCTTGCCAATGTTACCTTTGAGTAACAGCACGTTGACCAGCATCTGAATAGTCGCCACAGCATGTTTGTGCTGGGTAATACCCATTCCCCAGGTGATGATGCTGGCCTCGCCGGTATCGTAGATTTTGCCGATTTCCATAAACTGCGCATGACTGAGGCCACTTTCTGCCTCGATTTCTGCCCAGGGCGTTGCTAGCGCGATAGCCTTGAGAGTTTCAAAGCCCTGCGTATGGGTGTCGATAAACTCCTGATCCAGCGTCCCCTGCTCTAGTACATAGCGGGCGATACCCAGCGCAATGGCGTAATCCCCCCCGATACGCGGCTGGTAGTAATGGGTAGCAATTTTTGTGCCGTGATTGGTCAGCATCTCTCCGGCATCCTGCGGATTCACAAAGCGTTGCAGGCCCCGTTCACGCAGGGGGTTGAATACCAAAATCCGACAGCCGCGTTTTGCTGCATCACGGAGGGTACCGAGCATGCGTGGATGATTCGTGCCGGGATTATGCCCAAAGAGCAGGAGCGTATCGGTGTAATCAAAGTCCTCCAGGGTTACCGTACCTTTACCGATGCCGATGGATTCCGGCATGCCTAAGCTGGTCGGCTCGTGGCACATGTTGGAGCAGTCCGGCAGGTTGTTGGTGCCAAACTCGCGGGCGAAAAGCTGGTACAAAAAGGCGGCTTCGTTAGAAGTGCGTCCGGAAGTATAAAATATGGCCTCATCTGGAGATTTCAGGGCCTGCAGATGGGCAGCAATCTTTGTGAAGGCAGAAGCCCAGGAAATTGGGACGTAATGATCGCTGGCCGCATCATAAATCATGGGTTCAGTGAGGCGGCCAAGCTCCTCCAGATAATAATCACTCTGACCAGCCAGCCAGCTTACCGTGTGTTGGGCAAAAAACTCAGCCGTGACGCGCTTTCTGGTCGCCTCGGCGGCGACCGCTTTTACCCCGTTTTCGCAAAACTCAAAGGTCGAGTGGGCATCAGGATCGGGCCAGGCACAGCCTGGGCAGTCGAAACCTTCTGCCTGGTTGGATTTGAGTAATAATGCCGTACCTTCGGTCAAGATGCCTTGATGTTGCAGGCTTTGCATGGAGGCGCGAAGCGCTCCCCAACCTCCTGCTGGTTGTTTGTAAAGATGGAATTTCAGTTCGGACATGCGCCGCACCTCATTGTGCATACCAGACAGTCGGTTCTTCGTAGGATAGCAGTGGCTCGGTAATGGCTCAAGATAAGGTTGCCCGTTACGACTTGGGCAACAGGCCCGCATCCTCGGCAGCAAGTCCGCCGACTGCAGACCAGTCCCGGATTTCGCCTCCCCGAGCTGCCAACCTAATGAAGCGATCGCGCAAGATACTTGCGAAAGGCAGGGACACCTCCAGCGCCTCGGCAGCAGCCAATACCAGGCGGATATCTTTCTGACCCAAGGGTGCTGCAAACCCCGGCGGCGTGAATTTGCGGTCAGCGATCAGGGCACCATAATTCTTGTAGAGCGGGATGTTAAAGAGGCTGGAAGTTAATAATTCCAGATAGGCGTGGCGATTTATGCCCCCCTTTTCCACCAGTGCCATGGCTTCGCCGAGTGATTCGATTACCGAAGCGATGAGAAAATTGCCGCTCAATTTCACAAGATTAGCCTTTTCCGGCTCGGCTGCCACGATAAACGTTCGCTGTCCTACCGCGTCCAGCAATATTTGGAGGCGATCAATGAGTTCCTTTCTCCCAGCCACGGCCAGAAATAGTTTGCCTGCGGCGGCGGCGTCCGGTCGCCCGAAGACCGGTGCAGAGATATATTCCTGTCCGGCTGCCGCATGCGCCTCCGCCAATTGCGCAGACAAAGCCACGCTGATCGTGCTGCTGGATATATGCACCGCACCCGGCCGTAAACATTGGAGTAACCTGCCCTCACCCCAAACTACCGATTCTACCGCTTGATCTTCTGCCAGCATGGTGAATACCACATCGCTATCGGCAAAATCCGCAAGAGACCGCGCGGCCCGTGCACCTTGAGCGACCAGGGGCTGCATTTTTTCGGGGGAACGATTGAAGACGGTGAGTTCCTGTCCGGTGGCTAACAGCCTCGCTGCCATACCTGAACCCATTTGTCCCAATCCTACAAATCCGACTTTCATTTTGATCTCCAGACGGCTAGAATTACATACCGATCAGTTGGTATTAAGCTTAGTCAGGATCCGAGGCTCCGTCAAGAAAGAGGGCCTACATGGCCGGCTCTATGCTTGGGGTGCCGGCCGATCAAGATCAAGGTGCTGTATGCATCCCTTTTTCTGGAGTTCATAATGAACGAAACCTTTGCACTATTAAAAAACCATCGATCGATCCGACAGTTCACCGATCAACCCATCGAAGCAGCACTGGTACAAGACATCGTGCGTTGCGGCCAACACGCGGCCAGTTCCAGCAATGTCCAGGCTTGTACCGTACTTCAGATCACGGATGCTGATTTGCGCAGCCAAATTGCCCATTGGGCTGGAGATCAGGACTATGTACGTAGCGCAGGAGCTTTTCTGGTTTTTTGTGCGGACCTACATCGCTCCTCCGGCATTTGTCATCGAGCCGGAACAGAATTTGTCGCTGGCATGACAGAGCACTTCATTATAGCCACTGTCGATGTCGCACTGTTTGCACAAAACTGTGTCATTGCGGCAGAGTCCCTGGGACTCGGGACCTGTTACATCGGTGCGGTACGCAACCATCCTCAGGAAATTAGCACGTTGCTGGAACTGCCTGATCAAGTTTATCCGGTATTCGGGTTGTGCTTGGGTTATCCAAAGCAACACCCCAACTTAAAACCACGCCTTCCTCTCTCGGTCGTTCTCAAGGAAAATCGATATAATGAAACTGCCGACCCAGGGGATATTGCATACTACGATGCGCAGATGAACGAGTACTATCTACACCGGAGTTTTACGCGCAAAGACAGTCATTGGACGCAAGACGTGGCGGGGTTGTTGGGTCGAGAAGCTCGACCCCATATGCGGGCTTTCCTGCAACAGCGCGGCATGAATAGTCGCTGAGTTGAAACCAGATATTACTTAGATCAAAGCTTCTAGCCATACAAATGCAGTATCTGGTTTATTTTCACCAGCATCCCCTGTTATCTGCCAATTTTCTGGCACTGCTGCGTTACATTCTCTCAGAAGATGGCCATTGCCGGTTTTGTATTGGTTTTAGTGAGTCCTTGTTACTCAACGCAGGAATGAGTCGAGAGAACCTTCAGGCCGCATTGCAAGACCCGCGCAACGGGCCGCTCGAAAGTCGCGAAAACACCCTCCTGGAATATGTCATTCGTGCCGTTCGTCATCCCCATGCCCAGGGCTCCGCCAAAGTCTTCTGTAACCCATTGATTTTTGAAAGCGTCTTGGGCCATGAAATCATCACAACCTTATGAATATTTGGCATAATTGTAGCAAGAGTCGCAGAGAGTGTTAAAAATCAACGATATTACTTAATAATCAGCAAGATAGGTTCATGCATGACGGAGCCCTGTCCCCATGCCGTTGCTGACTCCGAAATAAGTACACTCCGGCAACTGGGATGGACAGACCAGGAGATCTTTGATGCGGTGGCCCATGGAGCTTTGCACACATCTGTGGATATACCCTTCGAAACCTTCCGGATTACACCGTTGGTCGCGGTAGAGACAGTAGTTACCCACCGTCCCCGCACAGATCCGTACGAGCGGAATTAGCTCATACGGCTCATACCCCAAACAAACGGCTCCACGGACTTTTACCTTGGAACGGAAAAATCTGCATTAGCCTGAACGGCACCAACCCGCAAGGCTGGGTTGCTTAGATGCTTACCTTCCAACTATTTCGCTACGAGAATACTACAAGGTAACTCCCGCAAAAGCGCTTTAGCGACAGATCCCTGCAGCCAGTGCCCCAGCGAAAATTGTGGAATATGTCCGATCACCAGCAGGTCCGTTTTTATCTGTCGCGCGTAATAGGCGATCGCTTCGGCAGGTTGGCCCTCTACGGCTTCGGTCATGACCTTCAGCCCCTCTGCCCGAAGAGACTCTG
>JAKAVW010000145.1 GCA_021827445.1 Pseudomonadota bacterium | reverse complement strand
CCTCAGGACCCGCCTTTCCGCGAAGCGACGCCCTACGCACCCAACTCCCCCTACGCCGCCAGCAAGGCGGGAGCGGACCATCTGGTGCGCGCCTATCAACATACCTACGGGCTCAGTACCACCACCAGCAACTGCTCCAACAACTACGGACCGTATCACTTTCCCGAAAAACTGATCCCCCTCATCATCGTCAACATCCTGCATAACAAGCCGCTGCCACTCTACGGCGATGGTCGCCAGATTCGCGACTGGCTTTATGTGGAGGACCATTGCCGGGGCATCGCCGCGATTCTGGAGCAGGGTCGGGAAGGGGAGAGCTACAACATCGGCGGCCGCAACGAATGGGCCAATATCGACATCGTCCTGCTTATCGGTCAGATCATGGACGAACTCTTCGCGAGCGATCCCCGGTGGTTGCAGGCCTACCCGCATTCAGCGGCGGCGCAGGGCCGCACAAGTGCCGACCTGATCCAGCATGTGCGCGACCGGCCCGGTCATGACCGCCGCTACGCCATCGACGCCACCAAAATCGCCCGCGAATTGGGGTTTCAACCGGTCGTGGACTTCCCCACCGGCATCCGCCAGACCATCCGCTGGTACCTGGAGCACCCGGAATGGTGGCGCGCCGTCATGGACGGAAGTTACTGCCAATGGTTAGAACGGCAGTACGAAACGGTTCATGCGAGTTGAAATCAAGCGACTGCGCGGCCTTCCATAGCCGCCTGTAAGGCCGCGCCGCGGATAAAAACCTTCATATAGACGTGATCAAACTTTCATATAGACGTCATCATAGTTACACTTGGCCAATGATAGATACACCACTATATGTTCGATTCCTGCAGCCACGCCTCATCGAGGCCATGGCCGACACGCCGGTGGTATTGATCCACGGCCCGCGCCAGTGCGGCAAAACCACGCTCGCCCGACAGGTAGGCGATACCGCTGGGTATACTTATCTCAGTTTTGACGACGATGTGCAGCGCGCATCGGCCCAGGCTGATCCCATCGGGTATGTGGCGGACTTGCCCGACAAGGTGGTGCTGGACGAGGTTCAGCGCGTGCCCAACTTATTCACCTCGCTCAAGGCTGCAGTGGACGCCAGAAGGCAGCCGGGGCGATTTATCCTCACCGGTTCGGCCAATGTGTTGTTGGTGCCCAAATTGGCGGATTCGCTGGCGGGACGCATGGATATTCTGCGCCTGCACCCTTTGGCTCAGGCGGAACTGGCCGGGACCGAACCCAATTTTCTATCCACATTATTCGGGAATGGTTTCAAGACGGGAGCTTGCGGACAGCGGCTCGGTAAAATGCTGGCTGAGCGTGTGGCAGCCGGTGGTTATCCGGCGGCGTTGGCGCGGGCCACGGCGCGCCGCCGCGCGAGTTGGTACCGGGATTACGCCGACACCCTGGTGCAACGCGATGTACGCGATCTCGCCCGCATTCACGCATTGGAGGCCTTGCCACGCCTGCTGACACTGGCGGCCGGGCAAAGCGCACGTCTGCTGAATGTGGCCGATCTAGCTGCCCCATTCCAATTGAGCCGCCCCACCATCCGCGACTATATGACCCTGCTGGCGCGGGTGTTTCTATTGGAAGAACTGCCGCCCTGGCACAGCAATCGTTTGAGTCGCCTCATCAAGACGCCTAAATTGCACTTGGGCGATACAGGCCTAGCCTGCGCTTTACTCGGTGTGGACGCGGCAGCGCTGTGGGATGACCGAGCCCTCTATGGACAACTATTGGAAACCTTTGTCTATCAGGAGCTACGTCGTCATGCCAGTTGGCGGGAGGAGCCTGTAACCTTCCATCATTTTCGCGACAAGGACGGCGCCGAAGTGGATATCGTGCTGGAGTCCGGCGGAAAGTTGGCGGGCGTCGAGGTCAAGTCTGCCGCCACCGTCACCGCCGCCGATTTCAAAGGATTGCACAAACTGGAAAGCGCCACGAGGACCTGTTTTGTGGGAGGCGTGGTGCTTTACGATGGCGATGCGGTCGCATCTTTTGGCGATGGTCTATACGCCGTGCCACTCTCTTGTCTGTGGCCGTGACCGGTTAAAACCTTTTTCGCACAAGGGAGACCACCGGCACCTCGGAGGTCGAGAGGAGCCCTTGTAGGGCTGCTTGACACGACGTCGATTTCACCCCAAGGTCAGTCCGGCAGCTTTTTCTGCCCCTTCCATGCCATAGTTGCCGAAAATCAACGGCAAAAACCAAGGGGATAGCGTGGTACTCAATCGCGGGATTAGGATGTGCTTTTATAGGGCGCCCGCCCGTAGCGGTCGTCGAAGCGCACGATGTCGTCCTCGCCCAGGTACTCGCCGCTCTGCACCTCGATCATGACCAGATCGATCACGCCGGGATTCAGTAGACGATGCGGGGTACCTGCGGGAATGTAGGTGGACTCGTTGGTGTGGACCAAGCGATCCTCGGCGCCGTTGACGATCTTGGCGGTTCCCGACACCACGATCCAGTGTTCGCTGCGGTGGTGGTGCATCTGCAAGGACAGGGCCGCGCCCGGCTTGACCAGGATGCGCTTGATCTTGAAGCGCGAGCCCTCCTCCAGCACCGTGTAAGTGCCCCAGGGGCGGTGGACGGTGCGGTGCAGGTTATGGGTCTGATGGCCGCGTCGCTTGAGTTCGGCCACGATCCGTTTCACGTCCTGATCGCGGTCCTTGCGGGCGATGAGGAGCGCATCGGGGGTATCCACCACGATCAGCTCCTCCACGCCCAGCAGGGCGGTCAGGCGGTCCGCGCTATGGACGATGCAGTTTTGCGCATCCTCCAGCACGCTCTCCCCCAGCACCCGGTTGCCGCCGCCGTCCTCGGCGAGCAAGGCGCCGAAAGACGTCCATGAACCGATGTCGCTCCAGCCGAAACCTCCCGGCACCACCGCCACCCGGTCGGCATGTTCCATGACGGCATAATCCACGGAGATATCCGTCACCTGCGCGAAGGCCGGCGCCAGCTCCCGGAAATCCATCTCGCAACGCCCTTCGGCCCAGGCGGCGCGGATGTCCTTATCGAGTTGCGGCTGATAACTCGCCAGGGCGGACAAAAACGCGTCCGCGCGAAAGCAAAACATACCGCTGTTCCAGGTGTAACCGCCCTGGGCGAGAAAAGCCGCAGCGGTAGCCGCGTCGGGCTTTTCGACAAAACGGCGCACGGCGAAACCCAGCGTACCGCCCTCCCGGATCAGGGCTTCGCCACCCTCGATGTAGCCATAACCGGTTTCCGGCCAGGCGGGCGTGATGCCGAAGGTCACCAGATACCCTGCTTCGGCCAGACGCTGCGCCCGCGCGACGGCGACGGCAAAGGCGGCCTGATCCTGCACCAGATGATCGGCGGGGAGGACCAGCAGGGTGGCTTCCGGCCCGCCCAGGGCCTCCACCTGCAGGGCGGCGGCGGCGATGGCCGGCGCCGTATTGCGGCCCACCGGCTCCAGCAGGAAAAAAGCCTCCCGCTCCGCTGCTCCGGCCACCTGCGCATAGACATCACGGGTCTGGAAGTAATACTCCCGGTTGGTGACGGTGATGAAACGGGTCACCTCCGGCAGGGCCAGGGCCCGCTGCAGGGTCTTTTGCAGCAGCGTCTCGCCATCGGGCAATTCCAGGAAGGGCTTGGGATGGCTCTGGCGCGACAAGGGCCAGAGCCGCGTGCCGGCACCGCCGGAGAGGATGACGGGGATCAGCGGGTTCATTCAACAGCCTCTCTCGCCACCCGCCGCAAGTCGGCTTCGGCCATCATCCGCACCAGCGCGTCGAACGGTACTTCCGGCTTCCAGCCCAATTGCCGATGGGCCTTGCCCGGATCGCCGATGAGGATGTCCACCTCGGCGGGGCGGTAGAAGGCCGGGTTGACGCGCACGATGACCTTGCCGCTTTTGCGGTCGATGCCTTGGGTCTGCTCGTTCTCGCCTTCCCAGGCCAGATCGAAGCCCGCGTAGGCGGCGGCTTTTTCGACGAACGCCCGCACCGTCCAGGTCTGGCCGGTGGCGATCACGAAATCTTCCGGTGTGGGCTGCTGCAGCATCAGCCACATGGCGCGCACATAATCGCCCGCGAAGCCCCAGTCGCGCTTGCTGTCCAGATTGCCCAGTTCCAGCACGTCCTGCTGACCGTGACGGATGCGCGCCAGGGCCAGGGTGATCTTGCGGGTGACGAACTCGGTGCCGCGCAACGGGGATTCGTGGTTGAAGAGGATGCCGCTGGAGGCGTGCAGGCCGAAACTCTCGCGGTAGTTCACCGTAATCCAGTGACCGTAGAGCTTGGCGACCCCGTACGGGCTGCGCGGGTGAAATGGCGTGCGCTCCGACTGTACGGCCTCCTGAATCTGGCCGAACATCTCGCTGGTGGAGGCCTGATAGAAACGCGCCTGGGGGTTGACGATGCGGATGGCCTCCAGCATTTTGACCACCGACGTGCCGGTGACCTCGGCGGTGAGGATGGGCTGATCCCAAGAGGTGCCGACGAAGCTCTGGGCGCCGAGGTTGTAGACCTCGGTGGCCTGGGACTTTTCCATGGCGCGGATCATGGAGGAGAGATCGATGAGGTCGCCGTCCAGCAGCCGCACCTGACCGGCAATGTCCAGTTCGCGCAGGCGGCCGGTGGTATCTGTGCCGCGGCGGGCGATGAGGCCGCAGACCTGGTAACCTTTTTCCAGCAGCAATTGCGCCAGATAAGCGCCGTCCTGGCCGGTGATACCGGTGATGAGGGCATGTTTCGTCATTGCAATTGTTTCTCCCAGTCGTTCAGTAGGGCTTGAAGGCTTTGCTCAATGGGTATCGCCGGTTGCCAGCCGGTGTCCCGATGCAGGGCCTCGAAACTGGCGACCATGCGCCGCTGTTCGGCGCGGCGCAGGCGGGCCGGGTCCTGCTCGATGCGCGCATCCACCCCGGCAAGTGCGATCAACCGCTGCAGCAGGTCGCGGATATCATACTCCCGCCCCGAGCAAACATTATAGACCGCGCCATTCCGGCCCCGCTCCAGCAGCAGGCCATAGGCGCGCACCACATCGCGCACGTCGGTGAAATCGCGGGCGACGTCGATGTCGCCCACCTGCAGGACCGGCGCGCGGCGGCCCAGGCGGATTTCCGTCACCTGCCGGGCGAAGTCGGCGATGGCGAAGCGCGGGCTCTGGCCGGGGCCGATATGGTTGAAGGGCCGCACCATGACGATCGCAAAGCCGGAGGTCTGGCTCCACTGGTAGCACAGCGCCTCGGCGGCCACCTTGCTCACGGCATAGGGATTGCGGGGGTGCAGGGGGTGATCCTCGCGCACCGGCAGGGCAGTCTCCGCCACCTGCCCGTAGATATCGCCCGAGCCGACAAAGAGCATCCGCCCTTTGAAGCCCGCAGCCTGCAGCGCCTCGAGCAGATTCAGGGTGCCATAGAAATTGATGTCAAAGGTTTCGCGGGGGTTCTCGAAGGAGGCGGGCACGAAGCTCTGGGCGGCCAGGTGCAGGACGGTGTCAGGCTGAATGGCGGCCACCGCGGCGGCCACCGCGGCGGTCAGGGCGGCGCGGTCGCGCAGATCCAGCCCGTCGGGCAACGGCACGCAGGGCAGCGCCGCCTGCACATACTGGCCGACGAAGCCGTTGGCGCCGGTGAGCAGGAGTTTCATGCCGTTATCATTTCCGCAAAAAATCCTCTAACAAAATGATGCGTCCTTCTCTTTGCGCCTTGATAAAATACCGTCGGTCGGCGGTAACCAGCGTGGCTTCCGGATGAAGCAGAGCCAGCGCATGGTACAAGGTATCAAAAAGATGATGCCCGTATCGCCGGGAAAGGTCGATGGCCAGCGTATACAGTTCCGGCCCTTCGGCAACCCGGAAATCCAGCCGCAACAGATCTTCCATATCCTCCCGGGCAGTGTCG
Source organism: Pseudomonadota bacterium (assembly GCA_021827445.1). Classification (GTDB taxonomy): domain Bacteria; phylum Pseudomonadota; class Gammaproteobacteria; order Acidithiobacillales; family Acidithiobacillaceae; genus Acidithiobacillus. Next base: position 1,772 of record JAKAVW010000145.1, on the reverse strand, counting down.
GGTTTTTCACGCGCCAGCACCGCGGCCATTTCCGCATAAAAGTGCGGCGGTTGAACGGCCTCCGCAACACCGGACAGCGTTTGCTCCAACAAGGCTGTGGCCTGAGGGACGTGGTCTTCTTCAGCCCGAAAACGCAAAAACCACTTGAGTGCGACACTGGCATCAATGACCCAGTTCACGGACGGTCCCGTTCCCTCGCCTCCCGGCACTCGGCCGTACTCACTATCGGCGCGGACTCGCGACGCTCCAAAATGCGGGTGGCGGCTTGCCGTGCGCGATCCTTACGCTGCGCACGATCCACCGCCTCACGCATTAAAGCAGCGATAATGGCGCTTTTGTTTTCCTTGCAAAAGGTCGCATTAAATGCAACTTTCACATCGTCAGGAACACTAAAATTGACTGTGGCCATCTTGAAACGCCGTTGTTGAAAAATTCAACAACCACTATAGGTCATCCTCTGCCCGGCCGCAACGTATTTGACGGCTAAACGCCGCCCACTCCCGCTCCACGAATGCCGTGAACTCCGCGCGGAAGCGATCCGGGGCGAAGCGCAGGGCGTTTTCGCGGCAGGCTTCCGGGGTGATGGCCGCACCCTCGCCCTCGCCCTCGAAGCGCTCCACGGCGGCGATGATGGCCGCGACGGATTGTTCGTTGAAGAATACGCCGGTGGGCGCAGAGGCCGCACCCATGCCCCCGGCTTCCGGCAAAGGAATAATGGTCTCCAGCACCCCGCCCTTGCCAAAGGCGATCACCGGCGTCCCGCAGGCCTGGGCCTCCAGGGGCGCGATGCCGAAGTCCTCCTCCGCCGCGAACACAAAGGCCCGCGCCCGTTGCAGGTGGTCGCGCAGGGCCTCCGCGCCCGCAAAGCCCAGCAATTGCACGTTCGGCCCCGCCTTGGCCCGGACCTTGGCGAAATCCGGCCCATCCCCGATCACCACCAGACGCTTGTCCGGCATGGCGCTGAAGGCCTCGACGATCAGGTCCACCTTCTTGTAGGGGACCATGCGCGAGGCGGTGACGTAGAAATCTTCCTTGTCCCGGCACAGGGGAAAATCCGCCACGTTCACCGGCGGATAGATCACGGTGGACTCCCGCCCGTACACCTTGCGAATGCGCCGGGCGATGTGGCGGGAAATGGCGATAAAGGCGTCCACCCCGTTGGCGGTACGGACATCCCACAGCCGGACGTAATGCAGGATCACCTTCGCCAGCCAGCCCTTGATGCCCCGCTCCAGCCCCGCCTCACGCAGATATTGATGCTGCAGGTCCCAGGCATAGCGTATGGGGGAGTAGCACATGCACAGATGGCACTGATCCGGCCCGGTCAGCACCCCCTTCGCCACCGCATGACTGCTGCTGATCACGAGATCATAGGCCGAGAGGTCGAACTGCTCTACGGCCAGCGGCATGAGCGGCAGATAACTCCGGTATTTCTTTCGGGCCTTGGGCAGGCGCTGGATAAAAGACGTGGTGACTGGCTTGTTGCCGATGAAATCGCGCTGACCGGCGGGCAAAAAATCCACCAGACCGAAAAGATCCGCCTCGGGATAGCACCGGAGCATCTGTTCCAATACCCGCTCGGCGCCGGCGTAAACCACCAGCCAGTCATGGACAATGGCTATTCGCCGCATATGGTCTCGTCATCGTTCATCTCTGCGGCCATCTCTCGTTGGTGACGAACCCTGGTCTCCCCAGACATTCAGGTTCCGGGGCATTACTGATGCAAGACTAAGCCCGAAAGCCGATATTCGGCAAGACCAGCCCCATAGTTG
>JAKAVW010000144.1:6134-7707 GCA_021827445.1 Pseudomonadota bacterium | reverse complement strand
GCTGCCTCCCAGTGGCCGCCCTCCCGCTCGAAATCCGCGCCCACTTCGGTCAGCAATACCATCAGATCAAAATCCGCCACCTTCGCCGCCATACCACGACCCAGCGCAAGAGATTGGGCCAGCAGCTCATCCATCCGCTCCATATCCTGCAACATACCGTCCCGAAGACGCTGCGGCGTGGTCTTCGGCAACAGTTCCCAGGCCATGCGCAGGCGCGCCAGCGGTGAACGCAGATCGTGGGAAATTCCGGCCAGCAACAACGACTGATGATTAATCATCGCCTGTAAACGGGTCCGCAGGTTAGCGAAAATATTGAGGATATCCTGGAACTCATAAGCACCGCCGCGCGGCAGACTCGGCAGAGGTGCCTTTAACGATCCGCGCAATGCCTCTGAAATCACGCCGAGAGGCCGTAATACCCGGCGCACCAGAATCATCGTCAGCACCAACAGCGCGAGGGTTGAAAAAACCAGCACAAAAATCATGGCGATAGGGAGAGACGAGGCCAACCGCCCTCGGTCAAAATGTACCCAAGCCGTTTGTCCGGAAACAGTAACCGGCACCCAAAACGTACGCACGCTTCCACCCAAAACATCCACACGCACGGGTTCCCCTAAGCGCCTGGCCAGCGCACGACTCAGCAACCAGCCGTATATATGCCCATGGGTATGCTTTATAGAACGATCCAGATGCGCGGCAATTTCTATCCCATTGTCGGCCTGCAGACTGGCTAAAAAAGTGGGGCGCTCTTGCGGAGGCAATTCGGCATAGGTTTTCGCACTGATCACAATCAAACCTGCCAGATCCTCCGCCGAGCGCTCGGCCAGCGGATATAGCACCGTAGCTACAATGATCACCAAAGTCAGAATCTGCAGAACAACAATGCCCAGCCCCAAGGTCCAGGCCGTTTGCGAAAATAGGCTGCGTCCGCGCCACAGACTCATGGGATAGGCATGAACCGATATCCAGCGCCACGCTCTGTCTGCAAAAAGCGTGGTTGCCGGGGACTCTCTTCAATAATTTTGCGCAGCCGGGTCACCCGCACATCTATACTCCGATCAAAGCGCCCGTCCTCTTCTCCGCCCAACAACTGCAGCAGAAGATCGCGACTCAGTATACGTCGCGGGCGCTGCGCGAAGACCAGCAACAGCTCCATTTCCGCCGGATTTACGTCAATCTCCACATCACCACGATAGAGCCGTCGCTCGGCCATATGCAAACGGAAATCACCAAAGTGGAGTTTTTCGCCACCCTCATCTTTCCCGCTACGGCGTAACAAGGCCCGCAAACGCGCCACCAGCTCCCGCGCATTGAAAGGCTTTGCCAGGTAATCATCAACGCCGCTTTCCAGTCCAAGGATACGTTCCTCGTCCTCGCCACGGGCCGAGAGCATAAGAATAGGAGGCCCTCCATCCTTCCTGCGCAGATCCTTGGCGAGGCTGATGCCATCCTGTCCCGGCAACATCCAGTCGAGCACCATCACATCTACCAGCCCTGCCGCCAGTTGCTGACGCATCTGCTGCCCATTGGCCGCCAATAGCACCGCGAAGCCCTGAGCTTCGAGAAAGATCGG
>JAKAVW010000144.1:0-6124 GCA_021827445.1 Pseudomonadota bacterium | reverse complement strand
CTGCAAGCCGCCGGTCATCATCCACTATCAAAACGACTGCCATCTCAGCCTCGCAAAACCCTTTTCCGGAAATATTCTCGAAATATGTCGGAGTTACTATACCACCATGGGCAGCAGTGGTACCCAAACTAAAAGGTGGAGTGGAGCGAAAAAGTCAGGCAGTCCGGCAATCAGCCAACATATTCTTTAAGGCGGGCGGGTTGCAACACAGGTTTTGTAGCGGTTGTTTTGCGGCTATTAGACGGACTTCTGGTCCGTCTTTTTTTGTGTCTTTAAAGCGATGGTATACTAGGCCCGACTCGCTCAACAAGGATACCGCATGGACCCCAAAGCACACCGCCTCATCTGGATTGACCTGGAGATGACAGGGCTGCGACCAGAACAGGATCAGATTCTGGAAATCGCCACGCTGGTCACGGACAACAACCTGCGAATTCTCTGCGAAGGTCCGGTATTGGCCGTGCATCAACCGGAATTCGCACTCACGGCTATGGATGACTGGAACCAGCGTACCCATGGCGCTTCCGGTCTCCTGCAACGGGTCCGCGATAGTCGCCTGGATACGGCCGCAGTGGAAACACAAACGCTGGACTTCCTGCACCAGCATGTCACAGCAGGTACCTCACCGATCTGCGGCAACAGCGTATGTCAGGATCGCCGCTTTTTAGCCCGCCTGATGCCGCGGCTGGAACGCTTTTTTCACTACCGGATGATGGATGTCAGCACCATCAAGGAACTTGCCACGCGCTGGTATCCGCATCTGCCCAAATTCCCCAAAGCCGAGCGCCACGAAGCGCTGGCCGATATCCGCGAATCCGTTAGTGAGCTCGCTTACTATCGCGAGCGGCTTTTCACGCAGACATCATTGCCAAACTCCGAGGCCGAATAGATGTCAGGATCAGCCCGGCCGCTGCCTATTTCACCGGTATCGGCAAGTTTTGAATCAGGTCGACTCTTATCCGCACCTCAAGGCCCTCAGCCAGCACCCGGCAACGTAAATAGTCACCGTCTGCCGTCTCTTCCCATTCCAGAGGCGTTACCACTTCCATAAAATGCGTGCCCGTCCCTTCGTCGACCCAGTGCAGACGCATCTGCTCCGATGTTAAGATGGCAATTTGCAGCCGTTCGGCAATTTGGGGCGGGGTGGATGCAGTGCTGGTCATGGAGGCTCCAACGCGGTGGATATTGATCTCTTCTACGAACTCGCCGTACCTGCCCATCTCGGCCGCAGCGAGGCCCAAGTTTATCATGAAACACTGGATGAGCTTAGCCTCGCCGACACCTTGGGTTTTCACGGTGCCTGGCTCGTGGAACACCATTTCATGCGCGAGTACTCTCACTCCAGCAGTCCAGAAACCTTCCTCGCCGCAGCCAGCCAGCGCACCAAGAATCTGCGTCTTGGCCATGCCGTCGTTGTTCTGCCATACAATCATGTCGTGCGCGTTGCGGAACGCGTCGCCGCCTTGGATATCCTCAGCCATGGCCGTCTGGAACTGGGCATAGGACGTGGTTTTTCCCCAAAGGAATATCAACTTTTTGGCAGCCAAATGGCAGACAGTCGACGCCATATGCAGGAAGGCTTACAAATTCTTCGCCAGGCAGGCGGTGGACCCTTCAGCCATCATGGAAAACTCTATAATTTCGATGAACTGGATATTCTTCCCAAACCCCTCCAGCAACCTCATCCACCGCTGTGGACGGCAGCCGTGAGCCCGACGACTATCCAATGGGCAGCGCAGGAAGGCATTGGCGTGCTCTCCGGACCGTTTAAACCCTGGTTCCTCATCAAACAAGATCTGCGTGTCTATAAAAAGAACTGGCGACAACACCATGGCGACGGTCCGTTGCAAAAGGGCAAGAATGCGGATTTTGCCATGACCATTGGCTGCCTGTGTCTGGAGGATGCGGCGGAAGCACAGCACTGGGCCGAGGGTTTCACCTGGTATTACCAGCGGCTGCTGGATCAGACCCGACCGGTCCTCGCACAACTCAAGGAAAGCTATGAATACTATCACCGTCTCGGCTTTCTTGAACCACTGCTGCGCCGTGGCCTCAGTCTGCGTCTGCTAGAGACTATGGGTATGGTCGTGGTAGGCGATCCCGACACCTGCCGTCAAAAACTGGCCCGTTACGCCCGGGCGGGCGTGGGTCGCCTGATTCTGGCTGTCGGTGCCGGAATGATCCCCAGCGCCGTGACTCAACGCTCGCTGCGCTTGCTCGCCGATGAGGTGTTACCTGCTCTGCGCGTGCCCGTCCCCCACTAATGCAAGTGCTGGTCACTGGTGCGGCGGGGCATACGGCGGCGGCGCTGTTACCCGCCCTGCTCGCCCGCCCGGATATCCACCGGGTCATCGCCCTGGATCGTCAGGCACCCGCCATGCAGCATCCGCACCTGCAATACCTGCCTCTGGATATACGCGATCCGCGGCTTGCCGAGCACCTGACACACATGGACTGCATCATTCATCTCGCCTTTATGGTGCTCAGTCCGCGCCTCGGGCCGCAACGGCGCTGGCGCGAGGAAATGCGCCGGATTAACCTCGATGGCAGTCAGCATCTGTTCCGTGCGGCGGCAAATGCCGGTGTACCGCAAGTCATCTATTCCAGCAGTGTGGCCGCTTATGGCGCCTGGCCGGACAATCCCGTCCCTATCCGCGAAAGCCAGCCGTGCCGGCCTGTACCGGGTTTCGCCTATAGTGAGGACAAGGCCGCGCTGGAACAGTGGCTGGATGTGTTCGCGATCACCCGAAGTCAAACCGCCATCGCGCGTTTGCGTCTGCATGCCATTATCGGTCCTCGTGGGCAGGCATTGGTAAACGATATTGCGACGAGCCCTTACGGACTACGACTGCGAGATCCGGACCTGCCCATTCAATGCCTTCACGAAGAGGATGCAGTTGCCGCCCTGCTGGCGGCACTGGACTATGGCCGGGGCGGGGTATTCAATATCGCGGCACCCGATCCCGTCCCCTGGTCAAGCATTCCTCGCCGCTGGCAGCTTCCACTCTCCCCCACCCAACTGCACCGTGTACATAACTGGCTACGCCCTTTTAGTACCAGCCTCGGCGATCCCGGCTGGCTACAGGTCCTGGAAAATCCGCTGGTTGTCGACATCAGCCACGCCCAGCAGACATTGGGGTGGCACCCACGTTATAACGTGTACAGCGCTATTACCCGGTTACGCGATACGGGCGGGCAGCGGCCAAAGCACCCTTGGAGCGGCTGAGCGTCCGTGGCAGAATAGCCTATGAACTTCGCTCAACGTCTCCCCGCGCACGCCCAGATCCAGCGGCATCACGACGCACTGGTCAATCGGCTCAACGAGCACAGCAGTAACTACCGGGACCCTGTCCAGGCCGTCCCGTGGAAAAGCCTCAATGCAGAAACAGCCTGGCTCCCCGAAGAACTGCTATCGCTCTATGGATTGCCTGAATATGTACAACTGAGTCAGGACGAACGCATCCGTCTTTCCCAGGTCGAATTTGTCTCTTTCTGCGAACTGGGCCTATGGCTGGAGGCCCTGTTCATCCAACGCCTGGGCGCCAACTCACTACAGGAGATGTACCGCGATCCGGTCAGCTACCATTATCAGCTTCATGAACTGCGGGAAGAAGTGGGGCACAGCCTCATGTTTCTGGAATTACAGCAACGTGCGCAACTCCCATTTATGACCCCTTTGAGCGAGCGCCCGCCCCTGGCCCGTCTTTTCGCCCGTTATGCGCCCGAAGGCTCCGCAGCTTTCTGGGCAACCATTCTAATCGGTGAGAATGTGCCGGACCGCATGAATCGGCTGATCTTCGCACACAAGGATCTGCCCGCAGCGGTACTGGCCATTACCCACATCCACATGCGCGAAGAAGCGCGTCACATGGCTTTTGCCCGTACCACCATTCAGATGCGCAGTCAGGCCATGGGTCGCGCAAAAAAACGTTTCATCAGCCCCGTTCTGCGCGAGGTATTTCGCCAGTTTTTGCGGACCAGTTTCTTTCCAGGCGAACAGGTCTATGCGGCGGCCGGGTTGAGCAATCCGCGGATCTGGGCACGCCGCGTGCGCCGCAACCCGCACCGTATTCACCTGATGAACCAGTGTGCAGCGCCCAGTCGCGATTTTCTGCGCACGCAAGGCTTTGCCTTGTGAACAGCTAGTTCCTGCTATAATCTGAAAACTATGGAGAATAAAATGCGATTTCATCCTGGAACCATCCTCGCATCCCCCGACGCGCAAGCCATCTTCGAATCCGGAGAAATTGATCCGCAGGAATTGCTCCGTCACCATGTCCTGGGCGAGTGGGATGAGGCTATGGAAGAAGACCTCATTGAAGCCAGTGAAAAGGCCATTCGCGACGGCGGTGTGGTCGTCAGTACCTGGCAGGTAAGCGGGTATACGGTCTGGATTCGTACCGATGCCAGTCGGGAAACCACTATTATTGACGTTCCACTCGACTACTGAGGTGTGTCATGGCGGTATTGCAGATTGCGACCCAGCCTTTCGCCGATCAACGCCCAGGTACATCCGGGCTACGTAAAAAGGTCAAAGTTTTTCAGCAGCCGCATTATCTCGAAAATTTCGTTCAATCCATTTTCAGCGCCATTCCCGATCGCGCCGGACAGACCCTTGTTCTTGGTGGCGACGGACGTTTTTATAACCGTGAAGCCATACAGACCATCCTCCGGATGGCGGCGGCGAATGGCTGGGGCAAAGTCATTGTCGGACGGGGCGGGCTCTTCTCTACACCCGCCGTTTCTACCGTCATTCGTGCGCGGAGTGCCCACGGTGGCATTATCCTCAGCGCTTCCCATAACGCCGGTGGTCCGGATCACGATTTTGGTATCAAGTACAACACTGCCAACGGTGGACCTGCGCCAGAAAAAATCACTGACGCCATCTGGACTGCCAGCAAGACCATCCAAGGTTACCAGACACTAGACAGTGCAGATGTCGATATCGACCAGAATGGGGAAGTTTTGCTGGGCGACATGCGCGTAGAAATCTGCGACCCGGTGGCGGAGTATGTAGAACTGATGGCCCGCATTTTTGATTTTGATGCGCTGAGGCGACTCTTGCAGGGACCATTCCGGATGCGTTTTGATGCCCTGCACGCGATCACCGGCCCCTACGCCCACGAGATTTTTGAGAAGCGTCTGGGTGCGCCTGCCGGTACGGTGGTTAACGGCGTCCCGCTGACGGATTTTGGGGGCGGTCATCCCGACCCCAATCTGGTGTACGCCAAGCCTCTAGCGGACCACCTGTTCGCAGAAGATGCGCCCGACTTTGGGGCGGCGTCCGATGGCGACGGCGATCGCAACATGATCCTCGGACGTCAATTTTTTGTGACCCCCAGTGACTCGCTGGCGGTACTTGCGGCCCATGCCACGGCCATCCCTGCATACCGGCAAGGACTCAAAGGCGTCGCCCGCTCCATGCCCACCAGCCAGGCCGCAGACGTGGTTGCCGAGGCACTGGGCATTGCCCACTATGAAACGCCTACCGGCTGGAAGTTCTTCGGGAACCTGCTGGATGCCGGCAAAATCACCTTTTGTGGCGAGGAGAGTTTCGGCACCGGATCGGACCATATCCGTGAAAAGGACGGACTCTGGGCGGTGCTGGCCTGGCTCTCGGTGATCGCAGATACGGGGCAATCCGTGGCCGACATCGTCACTCAGCATTGGCAGCATTTTGGCCGTCATTACTACACCCGCCATGATTACGAAGAACTCCCGGCAGAAATTGGCGAGCAAATCATACAGACTATCATCGCCCAATTGCCGGTACTCCCCGGCCAAACTCTGGCAGGACGCATCATCATTACGGCCGATGATTTTACCTATACCGACCCTATCGACGGCAGCACCAGCACCCATCAGGGCCTGCGCCTGCTCTTTGCCGATGGTGCCCGACTGATATTCCGGCTGTCGGGTACGGGAACCGAAGGTGCCACTTTGCGCATTTATCACGAATATCTGGAGAAGGATACGCAGCGTCAGCAACAGGATCCGCAACGTGCCCTGCGTGACCTGATCCGGCTTGGCCGCGATCTTACTCGGATGGAAAGTCTTACGAGTCGCAAGGCCCCCACTGTCATCACCTGATAAAGGAGTTTGATCATGATAGATTATGAAAATG
>JAKAVW010000143.1 GCA_021827445.1 Pseudomonadota bacterium | reverse complement strand
TAAGGCAGGGCCAGTACAGCCGCCGAAGCCACCCAAAAAGCCATCCCCAATGCCAATCCCGCATGCGGAAAGAAAGTGGCTGTTCCGGATAGGAGACCAACGCTTGCCGACAGGTAATATCCGAGAGCGGCGAGATATCGGCTTCGGAAGACGGGTAGCAAGAGAATGAGCAATACCGCCAGCGCCGGGGCATGAGGCCATGCCACCGCACCGATCAGTATCCCGGCCATCAGGCTACGAAGCCATATCAGTGCCATTACCATTTCCTTCCTTTGAGACGCCCGAAAATGGTATAGCTGGACCGGTGCAAGGATGGCGGTGGGGCATCGTTTCGTTAAAGCTATACTCCGTCTTCAGAAGACGACACGAACATGTTACCAACTTCCGAAGCCGAAACGAGGTGTCAGCCCTTTTATCTTGCGTTCCTTTTCGCGGGGTGAAGATGTGCAGACATCTCTTCCCTGCGCTTTTCGGCACCAGCGCTTGGTAATTAGTCGTTTTTAGACTACAATTGTTCTGTGGCTATCGAACTCAAGCAGACCGAGATTTTCAGGAAGTGGTGGACAAAGCTCAAGGACGAACGAGCCCGAGGCGTTATCGCCGGTCGGCTGGATCGCCTCGCTTACGGACTTGTGGGCGACGCTGAACCAGTCGGCCAAGGGATCAGCGAGTTGCGCATCCACTACGGCCCTGGCTACCGCGTCTATTTCCAAAAACGGGGGAGCATGATTATCGTTTTACTCTGTGGGGGAGACAAAAGCACGCAAGCGAAGGATATCAAGGCGGCGAAGCGCCTGGCAGATGAATGGAGTGAATAACCATGACCGAGAAATTAACGACTTTTGACCCCGCCGAAGGGCTGACTTCGGATGTAGCCATCGCGGCTTTTATGGCCGATGCACTCGACTCCGGCAATGCCGGTTACATCGCGCATGCGCTGGGCATCGTGGCCCGCGCAAAGGGAATGGCACAGATCGCCGGGCAAACTGGGCTTTCGCGCGAACAGTTGTACCGCTCATTCAGCGAGCGCGGCAATCCAACACTCAAAACCACACTGGCTGTGATGAAGGCTCTTGGGATTGAGCTAACGGCAAAAGCGCATCCATAATTTTTCTTTCACACACCATCTTCGGAAGACGGCAAGAGCACTTCGTACACTCCAGGCCGCCCCTTCCGGGATTCAAGGCGACGAATCAGACCTATTCTTTCTAGCCGATCCAGACAAATGAATAGATGACCCACATCGTGCGACCGTCCATCCGACATTCCTGCCGCCGCCAGATCGCGAATGGGCCTATCAAATGCCCAAACTAACTTTGTTTCACCTTGTATGAACTGGGTGATCTGTAGACACTCTTGATAAATGACATATAACAGCCCAGACGCCTGTTTGGATAATCGATGCTGCACTACTGCATCCGCAAAGATAGGTAACCAAGCATCCCGGGGCAAACTAACAGATTTGGCTAGCCGTGCTTGTCGCGCTTTTCTTTTCGATGTGCGCTCCACATCCGGCTGCCTTTCCCGTCGTTTCCCAATAAATAACGGTGTTTTTCGCTGCTTAATCGTGCCTGGATTCATCTCACACACCCCTTCTTGCTTCTCATTGGTCATAGCACTCTCCTTGTGTTCTATAGTTTTCATATTTCGGCTTCTGAGGACGGCAAGAGCACTTCGAAAACAACCGGCCGTCCTTTTCTAGATTCTAGGCGTCGTATCAGTTCATAACTTTCCAACCGGCCCAGACACGCAGACAAATGCTTCGCCGCGCGCTGCTTACCGTCTGGCATTCCATCCGCAGCAAGATCGCGGATAGGCCTATCGAACACCCAAAGCAGCTTTGGCGCGCCTTCGATAATCTGTACTGACTGTACGCATTCCTGGTAAATGACATACAACAACCCGGATACTTGGCCTGGCAATTGATGCTGCACCACAGCTGCTATGAATAGAGATTCCCACTGATGACGTTGTAGGTGTACTCCTTTGGCAAGCCTTGATTGCCTCGCCGTCCGACGAGTTTTTCGTTCGGCGTCCGTGCGCCGCGCACGTTGCACCCGTCCACCTATCGGTATTGCAAAATTCTCCACCATCGGTTGATCCTCAAAGTTATAGTTTTTTATTATAGCATGATTATTAATTAAAGTGCAGTTGCAAACTTTCTCGGTTTCTGAGGACGATTCGGACATGCCTCCACGTGCTGTCTTGGCAGCAACAAGGGGGAAATGATCAACGTCATAAGCACAGGTGTAAATGACCTCGGTTTCTGAGGACGATTCGGCTTGATGGCCTTGCTCTACCGATTGCAGATCTGACTCCCTCACTCCTGACGGTCTTTCCTGAATATCTTCACATGGGGTGGCATGGACCGAACGCAACGGCGATGTCCAAAACAACCTCAGTTTCTGAGGACGATACCGGACATGCAGCCCGTGCTGTTCTGGTGTAATCAAGGGAAAGAGGATCAACGCCATAAATGCAGATGTAAATGACCTCAGTTTCTGAGGACGATTTGACCTGAGCGCCCTGTCCGGCCACCTGCAGCCATGCCCTCCTCACGCCTGACGGTCATTCCTGGGCGTCTTCCCACGGTGGAGGCGCGGGTTGGCCGTAACATGCCGAGCCCTGCCTGGCCGCCTCGTAGGTCAAAATCGCCAGTTTCGGAAGACGAAAGGTAGATGTTTCGACATATTGCCCTGCGAAAAGGAACGCAAGATAAAGGGTTGTACACCCCGCCCCGTCTTCGGAAGTTGGTAGCATGTTCGTACCGTCTTCGGAAGACGGGGTATAGCTTTAACGGTTCTGCCACAAACTGCCGAGCGGCAACAACCATCCACTCCGCAGGCTTCCAGATCCAATGGCGCAATTGAGGCGCTATACCACAGGACAAGACATCGCGAGCTAAAGCACGGAGCCAATTTTGAAACACGTCAGTCCCCCAGAGATAACCCACAACAGCCAGCATATTGCAACGGAGTGGATCTGATCGTTAATCACCCCGGGCTGAAGCCCAGAGCCTGCAAGGTGGTACGCAGGCTGGGTTGACCAGGGAGCACGAGCAGTAACGTGCAGACGTTGGTAACAGGTCGTTAAGACGCATTCCGGGATGCTTCCTCAGTCCCGGACCCTGCAAGGCCGGAATCATGCTGGCGAAAGGTAAAACGCCGAAGGTTCCAGCCGCGTGTAGTAAAGCACGGAGCCGGTTATCGACATTCCCGAGGGGAGATGGGTAGCAACACCCGCGTTACCAGCGTCCGTAAGGACACATAGGAGGCAGTAAAATGGCCGTATTTGTACTCGACAAGCGCAAGAAGCCACTGATGCCGTGCTCGGAGAAACGGGCACGGATATTACTGGAGCGCGGGCGGGCGCGTGTGCATCGCATGGTGCCGTTCACCATCCGGCTGGTGGATCGGTTAATGGAAAATTCCGTGCTACAACCAGTCCGTGTGGCGGCTGCCCCCGGCAGCAAGACCACGGGGCTGGCTCTGGTGCAAGATGTGGAGGCGGTGGATGCGATCACCGGCGAAGTTGTCCGAACCGTCGTGGTGCGGATGCTGCTGGAGTTGCAGCACCGGGGCCTTGCAATCCGCGATGCCCTCACCCAGCGGCGCGGGCATCGCCGCTTCCGCCGCGCAAGGCTGCGGTACCGCCCCGCCCGTTTCGATAACCGGACGAAACCAAAAGGCTGGTTGGCGCCATCCCTGCAGCACCGTGTCGATACGACGCTGGCGTGGGTAGCGCGGTTGCGGCGCTGGGCACCTGTCACCAGTCTATCCACCATGCTGCATCGCTTCGATACCCAACTGCTCCAAAACCCGGAGATCAGCGGGGTGGAATACCAGCAAGGCGAATTGCAGGGCTACGAGGTGCGCGAATACCTGCTGGAAAAATGGGGACGGAAATGCGCGTACTGCGATGCAGGGCATACGTCGTTGACCATCGACCACATCCATCCCAAAAGCGCGGGCGGCAGTGACCGGGTGAGTAATCTCACCCTGGCCTGCCTTTCCTGCAACCAGCACAAGAGCAATCGGGACGTGCGGGTGTTTCTGGCCCACGATCCGAAACGTCTGGCTCGCATCGAGGCACAGCGCAAGGCTCCTCTCAAGGATGCCGCCGTCATCAACAGTACCCGCTGGGCGCTGTTCCAGCTGCTCAAGACGACGGGCCTCGATGTCGAGGTCGTCAGCGGGGGCAGAACGAAGTGGAATCGCAGCCGATTCGGCGTGCCGAAAGCGCACGGTCTTGATGCCGCCTGCATGGGCCGGATGGACGCGGTAGAGCGATGGATTCAGCCCGTCCTCTCCATCAAGGCGACAGGGCGCGGCAGCTACCAGCGCACACGGCTAACCAAACACGGCTTTCCGCGTGGATACCTCATGCGGAGCAAAAGCGCCTTTGGCTTCCAGACGGGCGACTTGGTGCGGGCCGTAATAACGACCGGCAAGAAAGCGGGCACGTACCTGGGCCGTGTTGCCATCCGCGCCAGTGGCAGTTTCAACATCCAGTCCTCAACGGGGCTGGTACAAAGCATCCATCACCGTTTCTGCACACTGATTCAGCGGGCGGATGGGTATGGATATTCGTGGACGAAGATAGCACCGACAAAAGGAGATGCGGTGATGGGGCGGTCACCGACCGCCGCGCTATCCCTCCCCGGCCATGCCGGGGATTCCCGCGTAATTGGATGATGCGAGGCATGAGTGCCGGGGAAGCATTGCTAGTGGCCATCTTGGGCATTGCGGTCGTGAGCGGTGGCTGGTGGCTATGGAGCTGCCGACGATGATAATCAACACAGAAGAAGATCACCGGGCTTTCAGGCAATGGTGCAATGCGTCAGATGACCTGTTGGTAGAAGCCGCATATGCCGTGAACGCGGCCTCTGTGGGCAGTGTGGCTGCCATTCAGAAGCTGGATGACGCCGCGGATGACTATTGGTGTGGAGATTCGGAAATTGATGATGCGTGACGACTTGATTGCGCAAGAACAAGACCCCCTGGTCAACGCGGATTTTCCCGCCATCGCGCAAAGGGCGCTGGCGGGCGATCCCCACTTCAGCCGCCTGCTGCAGGATATGCGCGATGGCAAATACAACCATCCCGCTTCACGGAGTGATGTGCTCATGACCATGACATTCATGAAGACCTTGTTTGACGAAACGCTGGGGTGGACTGGTGTGGATCTACAATATCGCGCCAGGCTTACGATCCTCGGCGGCAGTGGGCTCAATGTCTTTCAAGGCACACAGGCCGATGGACCAATTCCGACCAGGCTGGAAATTGTGTACCAGTCTCATCATATTGAAGCCGCATTATGGCTTTGGCCATTGCTGCACGCTTTCGGCGACGGCCGCACTGCACGCAGGCGTCACAAAAACAAATGGCGCGAAGGCGTGGTTTGCGTTGTGTTTGACGGGAATAGCCGGCTGCTTTGCGTCCATACATCGGCAAGTATCTGGGACGTTATGCAATCCGTCTCCGTCGAGCAGGCGAACAAGCAAAATTGGGTGACTGATAGCTTCTTTAACACCGGGCTACCGAAGGACCACCCACTGATCCATGCGCTACAACCAAGCATTCCCGAAGACCATTGAGCGACAGCAATCATCGCCGCAGTACCCGCGCTATACCATTAGCAAGACAGCTATACCACCAATGAGAAAGAGCCGACAGGACCACATCCGAACCATGTTCATATACCACGCCATCCAATCCCCGGCACCCGCTAGTTACCAACTGGCATCAGTCGGCCCAGGCGCCAACCCGTCTTCCGAAGACGCCGGCGGATGGAGAACATGGCGGACCGCCCGGAAAATGGTCGGAATATCCAACATGCCGCCGCGCAAAGCGCCCTCGGTGCTGGAGCGGCAGGTCGTCATTGAGTCTCAAGCCACAGAATCTGTATTCAGAGAAATCGCCCGGACGCTGGGTTACCGCCTGCAAGTGCAGGGAAATCCATCGACCGTTCCGCTGTCGGGCGTTTTGTCACAGGGAATGATGACAGCAAGACAGGCCCTATCAGCCATCGGATCTCTGTCCACCGTAGATATTACCGTCAACGAGCCGCTGCGGCTGTTGCAGGTGCGTATGCTCTCCTCCGCGACCACAGATACCGCCGCCGGTGTATCCGTTCCCGCCGTTACAGATTCACCAGCCAGCGTTTCGATGCCACTTCTGGCAGGGGCGCAACCCCTTGCTGGGGTGCAACCTCCTGCTGAGGTTGCAAATGGCGGGTTACCTGCCGCGCTAAAGCGGAACTTGACTCTCCAGCGCGGCAATTTGCAATCCGTTCTGCGCCAGGTCGCAGCGATTACCGGTTATCAGGTCAGCGTTCACCCTTCCGCACCCATGGGCGTCATCGGTGATGGATTGCCTTGGGGGAAGCCCGTTGCGGTCGCCGTGATCCTGCACAAGCTCGGGAAGCAATCTTATCTTGACGTGCAAGTTTTAACGCAAGCCCGTCACGTCATCGTCACTGTAAAACTATAGGAAACCACCATGTTGCAGATCATAACGCACGATTCTATCAACCCGCCCGCCATGGTGGCGTCCGCTTCGGCGCAACCCCGTGGTCGGGTGCAGCTCCTGCCTATTTCCCTATCAGCGGGGCAAATACCCGCCCTACAAGGATTCAAGTCGGCATTCACCATCCAGCCAATTCTGGCAGAACATGGCACGGGGACTGCCGCTCCCACCTCTACCCACGGGGAGGGCACCGCTGCGCAGGCCATTCAGAAAATCCTGCCCTACGGTTGGCGCGTCTATACGAAGCCGGAAACAAATGTATTTCTGGGCTCTCCCATTTTATACAACGGGCACGGTAAGTCTTGGATCGCCGCATTAAAATCCGTGCTGAAACAATCTGGATTGCATGGCGCCATCTGGTGGGGACCGCGGATTCTGACCCTGTGGCCTGCTCCCGCATTGCCCACTTATCAACCAACGCCTCATTTGCTGGGGTACAAACAAACCCATCTGCGAGTGACGGTTGACCATCCAGGCACCTCGACCATTTTGCAGGGTACAGATCATTCGCTGGGTGCAACCCCTTTGGTCCCGTCTTCCACCAAAGCATCACTGCCCACCAGAGCACAACCCGGTGACCGGGCACAACCCGTATTGTTGGGGTTGACCCCCGTCTTCCTCCTCAACCAGGGCGATCTCATCCTCACCGATCTCCAGAAGTGGGCCAAACAGTCCGGCTGGACGGTGGTCTGGCAAGTGCCTGAAGACTGGCAGGTGCCGAACACCACGACGTTCAGCGGAGATTTCCAGAAGGCGGTGAGCCAGGTGATCCAGGCGCTTTCCGCGAACGGCGCGAATGTCCATGCGGTCTTTCATACGGCGAACAATACCGTGGTGATCAGCGGCGCTGGGGGTGGGGAATGAAACCGAAATTAACCGAAGCCATTTATGACATGCTCTGGGCCTGTGTGACTCTTATTGTCGTGGCCATCCAGTCCATTCCTCTCGCATTGGCGATTTTGGTGGCATTGGCGTTGTGCATTCTTCCAGAAGCCATAGGGTGGCATCAAAGCTGGGTGCGCATCATTTCTGAGGTTAACGGGGCTGGGGCGCCACATGGATTATTTTTCATCACAAAACAACTTTTCGTGCTGTCATGGATTTTTGCTTTCTTTACGAAACTGCTGGTCTTACCAGACGAGCAGAACATGATGATGCATCAATGTCGGATGCGTGAAAAGCGTCGGCATATACTT
>JAKAVW010000142.1 GCA_021827445.1 Pseudomonadota bacterium | reverse complement strand
AGGGGGAGCAGGCAGTCCAGGCCATCGTCGCCCGCGGCCAGGGCGACGCGGGGCTCGTGCTGGTATTCCGGAGGCAGTTGCGCCATGGCTGCGGCATCCACATAAGGCGGGTTGCTGAGGATGAGGTCATACCGTTGCCTGTCCAATGCCGCAAAGAGGTCGGATTGATGCAGATGCACGCGATCTTCCAGACCATGGCGTCGGACATTGGCGTGCGCCACGGCGAGGGCTTCCGCGGAAATGTCCACGGCGTCCACTTCCGCGTCGGGAAAGCGCAGGGCGAGGGTGATAGCCATACAGCCGGAGCCGGTGCCGATCTCTAAAATCCGCTGTATCCGCGACTCCGCCATCCAGGGCGCGAAGCCTTCCTCGATAAAAGGTTCGAGCAGGCTGCGCGGGATGAGGACGCGTTCATCGATGCTAAAACGCAGTCCGGCAAACCAGGCTTCGCCAGTGATGTAGGCGGCGGGACGGCGGAGCATCTCCCGCTGGTAGAAGTAGTTGAGCGTTACCCGCTTCTCGCTGTCCAGCAGACGGGCCGCGCCGAGTTCTGCAAGGTCTTCCGGCTCCAGGTGCAGCGCTCGCGCGAGGAGCGTGTCGGCTTCGGCGCGGGGGTGCTGCTGGCCCTGACTGAAGTCGAGCCCGGCAGCGGCAAAACGGCTGGCTCCCCAACGCCGGTAGTCGATTACCGTATGCAGGGTGGAGCGAGCGAGGGCGGCATATTGTTCGAGATTCATTCAGTCCAACTCCAGCCAGACCGGGCAATGATCGGAGCCCGTCACTTCGGTGGCGATCCCCGCCCCGCGCAGGCGCGGCAGCAGGCTCTCGTGTATCCAGAAATAATCCAGGCGCCAGCCGATATTGCGGGCGCGGGCATTGGTGCGCTGACTCCACCAGGAATAGCGCACGGTATTCGGGTGTAGGTGACGGAAGCTGTCCACCCAGCCCGCCGCCGCCCATTGGTCCAGGCAGGCTCGCTCCTCGGGGAGAAAGCCCGATATCTTCGCATTTTCTTTGGGGCGCGCCAGATCGATGGCCTGGTGGGCGGTGTTGACGTCTCCGCAGAACACCACCGGCCGACCCGCGGCAACCCGGGCGTTGATCCGCTCCAGGAAAGCGGCGTAGAAATCCAGTTTGAAGGCCAGACGTTCATGATCTTTCTTGCCGTTGGGAAAGTAGACATTGTACAGATCGAAATCACCGCAGTCGGTGATGACCACGCGCCCTTCCCGGTCGAAGCGGGGAATGCCCAATCCTGCTGCTACCGATCGGCAGGATGCTTTGCTGAAAGTGGCTACGCCGCTGTAACCGGGGCGTTCGGCAACAGCCCAGAGGCCATCGTAGCCCGCCAGTATGGTTTCCGCCGCTGGCAGGCGGTCCGGATTGGCCTTGCTTTCCTGTATGCAGAACAGATCCGGTTGCGTCGCCGCGACCCAGTCACGCAAACCTTTGCGCCAGGCGGCGCGCCAGCCGTTCACATTCCAGCTATAAAGGCGCATGGTCGCGACCGCTCAACGCATTACCCGCACGGCCAAAAAATCCCCTTCGGTCAGTACCCGTTCCAGAATGGCACGCCCGGTATCGCCAGCGGTACCGGCCGTAGCGAGCAGGGCGAGTCCTTCCCGCGCCGCCGTCGGGCTGATAACACCATGGCGCAGGGCCAGTTGATAGAGCACGGCAACACTGATTTCCTGGCCGGGCTGTTTGACCAGTTCTCCCTGAAGTTGCGCGAGCGGTCCGCCGTAGAGGAGCAGCTTGCGCACATGGTCGATATTAGGCAGTGTCGAGGTACTCATGGTTATTCCTTGCTGATAAATCATCCATTAAAATATGCGGCGATGGATCGAATGGCGGCATTTGGTATGCGACGATTAAGCCTTATCCGGACCCGACCAGCCTTGGCAACGCAGAGACCACAATCCACCGCTTTGTGACGCAGTGAGCAATGGACCCAGTTCTGTCAGGGCGGCGGTCAGTGCCTCGCGCAGGCCCCAGGGTGGATTCACCACAATCAGCCCGCTGCCAAAAAGCTGTTCCCGGCCTTCTTCCGGCATCTGCAACAGTTCACAGGCGAAAGCGGGCAGGCGTTCACGCAAGGTCTGCCACAACCTGGTGATCGTACCGCGGATTTTTACCGGGTACCAGACGAGATACACCCCTTGTGGCCAGCGCTGATAGGCGCGGATCAGGGTGTTCGCGAGGCGTTCCCATTCGTCTCTGCGTTCAAAGGGCGGGTCGATCAGGACCAGGCCGCGTTTTTCAGGTGGGGGGATCAGCCCAAAGAGGGTGCGATAACCGTCTTCGCCGATAATGCTGGTGTGCGCCCGCTTGCCCATCGCCTTGCGCAGGCGGGTCGCCACTTCGGGCTGTTGTTCGCAGAGTACCATTCGGTCGGTAGGTCGGAGCAGGGCGGCGGCAAGAGCGGGTGAGCCGGGATATTGACGCAACACGCCGTCATTGTTCTCATTGCTGATGATTTTCAGCCAGGCGCTGGCATGCGGCAGGCTGCGCCGGCCCGCCCACAAGCGTGAGATGCCCTGCAAGTGTTCTCCTTGCGCCCCTAGGGCGTATTGCCCTGCTCCTGCGTGGGTGTCGATGTAAGCGAGCGGTGTGTCCTTACGGATCAGGGCTTGCAAAGTGAGACTCAGGGCCAGATGCTTGATGCAGTCGGCAACATTGCCGGCGTGATGGTGGTGGTCGTAATTCATGGTTTGTTTATCTTTCTGGGGTTGGCTTGGAGCGATGCTTTCGTCATGATAACAGATAGCCGTCCGGATTCAGCAGAAAAGGAGAGATTAAAGATGCGACTTTATGCTACGCAGACCAGCCCCTATGCCCGGAAGGTGCGTATCGCGCTGCTGGAAAAAAATCTCCCCTGTGTTTTGGAGTGGGTGGATCTCCGCGCTGCCGACCATGGGGCACTGGAGCACAATCCCCTGGGCAAGATCCCCGTGCTGGTGCGTAATGACGGCTCGGCTGTATACGATTCAGCAGTGATCATCCAATACCTGGAAATTCTGCACCCCGAGCCTGCCATCCTCCCCCACGATCCGGAAGCTCGTATTGAGGCGTTGCGGATCGAGGCGCTGGCCAGCGGTATTATGGATATCACTGTTGCCTGGGTGTTGGAGCAACGCCATGCTACAGATTGCCAGGATGCCGATATGTTGCAGCGTGCCCGCGGCAGGGTTCTTGCTGCGCTGGCCATGCTGCAGGAAGAGACGTGTGCCTGGAAAGAGGCCCGCGCCCTACCGGTGCTGACTCTGGCACAGATTGCGACCGTCGCTGCAGTGGGTTATGTCGATCTGCGCGCGCCGGATTTCTTGCTGCAATTCCCGAATTTGACGACTTGGATGCACTCCCTGCGTCAACGTCCCAGCATCAATGCCACTGCGCCACAGTAATTTTCGTGAAAATTGCCACCTGGAACGTTAATTCTCTGAAGGTGCGTCTCCCGCAAGTATTGGAATGGCTGGGTAGTGAGCAGCCCGATGTCCTTTGTCTGCAGGAGACCAAGCTGGTCGATGCGCGTTTCCCGGTGGCCGCACTGGCTGACGCAGGCTATCAGTCGCTCTATCACGGTCAGCCAACTTATAACGGTGTCGCCATTCTGAGCCGGACAGCACCTGACGATGCCCGCTGCGACTGGCCAGGCGGTGGCGACGGGCAGGCACGACTGTGCGCCGCCTGCTTCGGTGACTTACGTGTCATCAATGTTTATGTGCCTAACGGTCAGTCTCTGGACAGCGACAAGTATCCCTATAAATTACAGTGGTTGGGGCGCCTGCGTGCGCTGATTGCCGAGGAATTGCAGCGCTGGCCGCAACTGCTGCTGGTAGGGGATTTCAATATTGCCCCTGACGACCGTGATGTTTACGACGCTACGGTCTGGGGGGATGGCATCCTTTGCTCGGCTCCCGAACGGGCGGCGCTGGGTGCTCTGTTGAGTCTCGGATTGCATGACAGTTACCGTAGTCTGTACCCTGACGCGCAGACGTGGAGCTGGTGGGATTACCGCGCGGCAGCGTTCCGGCGCAATCAGGGGCTGCGCATCGACCTGATCCTGGCCTCGGCCCCACTCCTTGCGTGCACTCGGGATGTCGTCATCGACCGCGCTGCGCGGGCAGCAGAGCGCCCGTCAGATCACGCGCCTGTCTATATCACGCTGGAGAACGAGGCATGATTGGTATTCTGGTCGTCAATCTTGGCACCCCCGATGCGCCTGCCGCCCCGGCAGTGCGCCGCTACCTGCGCGAGTTTCTCAGTGACACCCGGGTAGTGGAACTTCCGCGCATCCTCTGGTGGCCTATCCTGAATGGACCCATTCTGCTGTTTCGTCCCGCCCGCTCGGCGCGCAATTATGCTAGCATCTGGCTTCCCGATGGCTCACCCCTGATAGTCTATAGCCAGCGCCAATGCGACGCACTGCAGGCCCGCTGGGAGCGGCAGTTTCCCGGTCAGGTCCGGGTGGAGCTGGCTATGCGCTATGGTAATCCGTCCATCGCACAAGGCTTGGCGGCGCTGCGTGACGCCAGATGTCGCAAGATTTTCGTGGTGCCGCTTTATCCCCAATATGCGGCAGCCACCACGGCCTCCATTTTTGATGCGGTGGCTAAAGAACTGCGGAAATGGCGCGAAATCCCGGAAATCCGCATGATTCGGGACTGGTATGAGCACCCTGCCTATATTCACGCCCTGGCGGATAGTGTCCGCGCCTGGTGGCAGAAGCACGGACAGGCCGAGCGATTGCTGATTTCTTTCCACGGCTTGCCGGAACGCAGTGTTGCCAGAGGAGATCCCTACCGCAGCCAATGCGAGAAGACCACCGCACTGCTGGTAAAGGAACTCGCTTTGTCTGACGATCAGTGGATACAAACTTTCCAAAGCCGCTTCGGCGCCGCCAAATGGCTGCAGCCCTATACGGATAAAACGCTCGTCGAGTTGGCGCGTTCCGGGGTGTCCCGCATAGACGCCATCTGCCCTGGGTTTAGTGTGGATTGCGTGGAAACACTGCAGGAAATCGCCCAGGAAGGCAAAGAAACTTTCCTCCAGGCGGGTGGCCAGGAACTACGCTATATTCCTGCGCTCAATGACAACCCCCTCTGGATGGCGGCGTTCAGCCAGATTCTTGAACCACATTGGCGTCATTGGGATAGCCCGGAAAATTTTGCCGTTTCCGCGCAGTCAGGCTAAAATCGGCTCGAAACTACCATAGCAGCACCTTTTTCAGGCCCTTAACCCATAGGACTCGCGCCATGATGATCAGCAAAGACAAAGTCGTCACGATCGACTATTCCCTGACCGATGAAGAGGGGGAGCTGATTGACAGCTCCGTGGGTGAAGAGCCCCTCGTCTATCTCCATGGTCACCACGGCATCATCCCCGGCCTGGAGCAGGCTCTGGCGGGGCGTCGTGTCGGCGATAAGCTGGAGGTTTCCATCCCACCCGAAGAAGGTTATGGTGATTGGGACGAAGATCTGGTCGAAGTGGTGGGTGTGGAAGATTTTGACGATCAGGAAGAACTGGAGATCGGCACCCAGTTTGAGACCATGACCGAAGAGGGCACACGCCTTGCCACGGTAATCGATATCGAAGGCAACGAAATTACCGTCGACCTTAATCACCCTCTGGCTGGGATGACCCTGAACTTCGATGTAACGGTGCTGGAAGTACGGGACGCCACTGCCGAAGAACTGGCTCATGGTCATGTGCATGGGCACGGAGCACATGACGAGGATCATTGATGCGCCGGTGCTGCGCCGGTTGACGCGTTTTTTGACCAGGTAAGTCGTTTTGCGTGGCCTGGGTCTGATGTCTGGAACCAGCACCGACGGTGTGGATGCTGCGGTGCTGGATTTTGACGTCGCAGGTTGTGCGGGTTACCAGGGTGTCTTTGGGTGCTCCTTTGATCCGCTGTTGCGTGCGGAGGTGCTGGCTGCCAGCGGGCCACTGAGTGTTGAGGCGATGGCGCAGCTCGACCGACGTCTGGGCGCTTGTTATGCGCAATTGGCGAGTGCTGCCATCGCCCATCTCGGTCCGGTAGATTTTATCGCCTTGCACGGGCAGACCATTCGTCATCAACCTCATGCGGCACCTGGCTTTACGCTGCAAATTGGTGCGGCGGCAGATATTGCCGTGGCCACCGGACTGACCGTGGTCCACGATTTCCGGCGTGCCGATGTGGCGGCCGGGGGAGAAGGGGCGCCGCTGGTGCCACCTTTCCATCAATACTGCTTTCAGGATAAACGACCCCGTCTGGTACTCAATCTCGGTGGTATGGCCAACGTGACCTGGTTGCCGGGTATGGACGACCCCCGGCCATTACTGGCTTTCGACTGCGGGCCGGGCAATGTGCTGATGGATGCTGCCATGCATTTGTGCAGTGATGGGCAATTGATCTGTGATGTGGATGGCCAAATGGCCGCTGACGGACTTTGCGATGCTGTATGGTTAGAGGACTGGCTGACCTACACGTTCTTCCGGCAGCCACCTCCCAAAAGCACCGGACGGGAAGTTTTCGGGTTGCCCCTGGTGACGCAATGGTGGTCATCCTGGCGGGGCTCCGCGGCGGATTTCCTGGCCACACTGACGGCATTGACCGCGGTTTCTGTGGCACAGGCGATAAGGACCTGGACACCGGGCGCTGCAGAAATGCTGGTGTTCGGTGGCGGTGCCGAAAACCCGACTCTGATGCGCGTCTTGCAGGGGGTCCTGGCAGAGACCCGAATTTTGCACGGTGGGCAGTACAGCGGTATTCCCAGTCAGGCTTTGGAGGCGTTGGCCTTTGCCTGGCTGGGCGGCCAGTGTTTGCTGGGGCAACGTCTGCCCATGGCGCACGTTACCGGGGCACAGCACCCCATGACTCTGGGTAATATCCTGCCAGGAGATAACTGGCCAGATCTGCTTGTCCATCTCTCGAAAAGGATGGAAATCACCGCAAAGGAAAGATCGCATGGTGTTCTCCCCACAGTCTGACATCAACGGTTGTTGGCACCCCGGTGGTGGCACGTCCGTCTATGGTATTCTGGGGTACCCGGTCACCCACAGCCTCTCGCCATGGATGCATCGACTCTTTGCCGCGCAGCAGGACCTGGACCTGGCTTATGTGCCTTTTCCGGTGCACGAAGAGGTGATCGCCACGGCGCTGGCCGGACTACCGACGCTTGGCGTGCGCGGCGTGAATGTTACGGTCCCCCATAAAGAGGCCATGTTGCCGCTGATGCAGCAACTCAGCGCGGCGGCGCGTGCTATCGGCGCGGTGAATACCGTATGTTTTACGCCCTCGGGCATAGAAGGACACAATACGGATGCACTCGGTTTTCAGCGGGCGCTGGAGCGTGCGGCAGGGAATGGCTGGCAGCAATATCCGGCAACGGTGATTGGCGCGGGGGGGGCGGCCCGAGCTATTGTCTATGCGCTTGGTCATGCCGGATGCCCGGCCATTTATTTAGCAAATCGCCACTTGCCGCGTGCCGAATCTCTGGCTGTACAGTTTCCCGACCTTCCGGTACATCCCATTCCGTTGGACTCGGCGGCATTGTCTGCGGTGCTGCCCCACAGCGCGTTACTGATCAATACCAGCGCACGGGGGCTGCACGGGGAGCATCACCCGGAGCTGGATCTGGCCCGCATGCCCAGAAATGGCAGCGTATATGATATCGTCTATAACCCATTGGAGACGCCCCTACTGCACGCCGCCCGGCAGGCCGGGCTGGGCGCGATTGATGGGCTGGGCATGTTGGTAGAGCAAGGCGCGGAGAGTTTTCGGATATGGACGGGA
>JAKAVW010000141.1 GCA_021827445.1 Pseudomonadota bacterium | reverse complement strand
TGAAGCATTCCGGATGACGGCGAAAAATCTCCGTGGCCGAAATGGCCATGGGCGAATCGAGGAAGACCGGCAGGTTGGCGGGGAGCTGGTTGTCGTTCATCATCTCGCGCAGGTAATACAGTAAATCCTGGGCGCGCTCCAGGGCGAAGGTGGGAATGATGGCATTGCCGCCGCGTTTCAGGGTGTCGAGGATGGCATCGCGCAGCTCGTCTACCGAGGGTCCGATGGCTTTGTGCAAGCGATCGCCATAGGTGGTTTCCATGACGATGACATCTGCCCGTGGTGCGGGGGTGGGTGGGTTGATGATGGGCTTACCGCGATTGCCCAGATCACCGGAAAAGACAATGCGCTGCTGTTTGCCAGCTTCACTGGCTTCTATCAGTATCCAGGCGGAACCGAGAATATGACCGGCATCTCCGAAGGTCACACTGACGCCGGGGCAGACCTCTATTTTCTGCGCATAATCCGCAGTACGTCCGAAGCGATCCATAGTATCGAGGACGTCGGTGATGTCGTAAATGGGCGCGGATTCCATTCCACCCTGACGCTGGTGACGTCGGTTGGAGCGTCGTGCCTCTTCTGCCGCAAGGCCTGCTGCATCCATGAGCACCAGTCGCGCCAGTTCACGGGTGGCTGCCGTGGTGATGATTTCGCCACGAAAGCCGCGTTTTACCAGTAAGGGAATGCGCCCGCAGTGATCGAGATGGGCATGGGTCAGCAGCAGGTAATCAATGGTTTTGGCATCAAAACCAAATTCAGCGCGATTTTCTTCTTCCAGGTCATGCCCGCCCTGAAACAACCCGCAGTCGATGAGCAACTTTTTATCGCCAACGCTCAGCAAATGACAGGACCCGGTGACCCCCCCTGCGGCACCATAAAATTGCATTTCCATATTATTCTCCCCTGGGTTCCGGTTGTCTCCCGAATCTGATGCGGTTTCCAACCCCAGTATAGCGGATCAGCGGCTAGCGGGAGGAGATTAGTGACCGCCCACGCGCCGCGCCAGCACCTCGTAATAAAGTTGGAGATAGGCATGTGCCGAGTGCTGCCAGCTATAATCGCCCGCCATGGCCTGATCTTGCAGAGGTGACCACAGCGCTGGCTGGCGGAATAGCGCTTCCGCGCGCAGCACGGTATCATGCAGAGCATCGCTTTGCGGGCGGTCAAAAACAAATCCGTTGCGTTGTAGTGGATGGCGGAAGTCGTCGGCATCGGTGACCGTATCGGCCAATCCGCCCGTACGATGGACGATGGGCAGGGTGCCGTAGCGCAGGCTGTACATCTGGTTCAGGCCGCAGGGTTCGAAGCGGGAGGGCATGAGAAAGGCATCTGCGCCAGCTTCGATGCGATGGGATAACCCTTCGTCAAAGGCGATACGCGCCGCCATCTGGGTCGGATGCGCTGTGGCCACTTCCAGCAATTGCCGCTCAAAAGATTTATCGCCACTGCCCAATACCACCACTTGCATGCCACGGCGTAACAGATCAGGAAGAATATCCAGTACCATATCCGTCCCCTTCTGCTCCACCAGGCGGCTGATCATACCGAGGAGGAATACGTGGGGATCGGGGTGGAGGCCGAGACTGCTCTGCAGTTGCGATTTGCACTGCGCCTTACCGAACCGATCTTGTAGCGAATAATGCGCGGGCAGATAGGGATCCGCGCCGGGGTTCCAGTGGATGGTGTCAATACCATTGAGAATGCCCGACAGTTGCCCGGATCGGGCCTGGAGCAGCCCATCCAGCCCCATACCGAAGGCGCTGGTCTGAATCTCCTCGGCATAGGTGGGGCTGACGGTGGTGAGCTGATCGCTATAAGCCAAGCCTGCTTTCATGAAGGAGAAGGCCCCGTAGAGTTCTGTCCCGAGCCAGTGAAAATCTGCCGCGGGCAAGTGCAGAGGCGCCATAGCGCCGGGCGCGAAGCGACCCTGATAGGCCAGATTATGAATGGTGAAAAGGACGGCGGGCCGTGTTGCGCCGATCCGAGCCTCCAGATCGAGCAGGTAGGAGGTCAGTCCGGTTTGCCAGTCATTGGCATGGACGATGTCTGGACGCCAGTTGAGCCCCGCTACGCGTCCTTGGGCGATTTCGACGGCCACCCGGTTGAGCAGGGCAAAGCGCCGGTCATTGTCCGGCCAGTCTTCGCCTTGATTATCCTGGTAAGGACCGCCGTCGCGCTCATAATAAGCGGGATAACGGAGGAAAAGAAGCTGTGGGCGCTCTGCCAGCGACCACAGCTCGGCCGTTTCACCCGTATAGGGCACGTTGACGGCACAACACCAGCGCAGATCATTCATGGCCGGACGCCCATAGTAAGGCACCAGCACGCGAACATCGACGCCCAGTTGCCCTAACGCTAAGGGCAAAGCCCCGCCGACATCCGCGAGTCCGCCCGTTTTGGAGTAGGGCACCATCTCCGAGAATACAAAAAGTGTTCGCAACATAGGGCGTGTGTTCTTCTTTGCTGAGCGTTGTTGTTAATATAACACAAAGGTGGTGGGCGGTTCACACCCGCATGCGTTCAGCAGGCTTTGAATGATGTGCCGGTGTCGCCTATCATCGGTGGGTGGAAAAGCCCATAACACCCGCCAAGGAGTGATCTGCATGGATTGGTGCGAGCGTTTTAAGGAATTTCGGGACCGGAACCGTTGCGTAGTGTATTTCCCCAACCTGCACGAAGGCGAAGATGCGGAGGCCTATGGGATCTTTCTCTCCCTGATGCGGGCGAAGATGGGGATCATGGTGCTGGCGCCAGATCGGGAAGAACGCTACGAACCCGTTTATCGGGATGCGTTGAAATACCATCTGCAGACCATCCGCCATAGTCGTTTGTTCACCAGCTTCGTGCCCATCAAAACGCGCGTCTACTTTGTGGAAACGGCGGAGCTGCGCGATGCTTTCTACGCTTGTGTGGATTTTTGTGTGCCTGGCGGTACATTGGTAGGAGGCGCAGTGGATCTCGGCAAAGCCATTGCTGATGGTTGTCCCCTCATCCTCGGTCCGAAAATGCCGGATAATGCGGTACGTCAGGGCTTGTTGGCCGCTGGCGCTGCGGTATGGGCACAAGATAATGCGGAGATTATCGATCTGGCGAAGGCCTGGCTGAACGATCCGGCAGCGGCCAGGGCGGCAGCGGAGAAGGCAAAGGTGTGGTGGGGACAGCACGGGGCTTAGTACCTGCGTCCCTTCCCCGCGACTTATCCGGTCGGCGTTCGCTGGACCCAAAAAAGCCCAGAACCAGCAAGGTCCGGGGCTTTTTTGCTAGAGAGCTAAAAAAAATCAGCCTTGCTTCAGCGCTTTCAGGAATATTGAGGCGAAGCGCACGGCGAACTTCAGCACGAACTGGGTGTCTTTGGCGAAGAATATCTTTATCAAGCCGAAGATGCCGCCACCCTTGTTGTGCTCGTCCTTCATCTCGGTCCTGGTCTGCTCCAGCGCCTTCATCGCCTTGTTCACACCGCTGGCAAAGACTTCGTCGGAGGGGATCATGGGGACGGCTTGCGTCATGATCATGTTCAGCTTGCCGACCAGGCCGGCCTTCTGCAAGTTACCCACCAGCGCGAAGACGTCAGGCAGCATGTCCATCAGGTGGGCATCATGCAGGCCCTGAACAATTTCCTTGATACGCACGTTGATGCTTTCCGCGTCGCCCCGTACAGCCTTGGCGCCGATCTGCGCGATTTCCAGCCAGGCCATGGCACCCTGGCTAATGGTGCTGCCGATGTGGCGGATGGTGCCGTCCTGCCAGAATTCGCCGACCATGTCCGCGGCGGTGCCGAAAGCAATGCTGAGATCGCCGCGTGGCGTGATCAGCTCTTCCAGATGGATACCTTTGTCCGCAAGCGACTTGGCAGCCGCCTGCAGTGAGTCGCCGACGGTTTCCGCCATGCCCAGCAAGCTACCAACACGATCAGCCAGGCTGTCAGAGCTACCCTGCGCCAGCGCCTTGGCTCGCATCGCGATTTTCAGCCACTTTTCGGCTTCTTCCGCGAGGTCGTCCAGCTTTTCCGGCAGGTCCATGTCGGTGAGAATGTTGCGGACCGCGCCCACGCCATCTTTACCCGCCTGAATGAAGAAGCCCGCGCTCGCGGCATAACCGGCGAGGTGCTCGATCTGGTCTAACAGGTTTTCGGCGCGTGCGGCGAAGTCTCGGGAGTCGTTGCCTTGCGCCAACGTTTTGACGCGCATGGCGATGTGCATCCAACGGCTGCCACCGGCACCAATAGTGGCGAGCGTGCCACTCATGTCCGCGCCTTCCAGCACTTCCGGCATGGTGTCGCGCAGGGTGTCGATGGCGATGTTCATCTGCCCGCCGAGGATTTCCGCCATGTCGAGCATGCCGCTCAGACGCGCCTGCAGGTTGGGGGCGTCACCCTGAATGAGGCGCTGGGCCCGCTTGGCCATCTGAATCCACTGGTCGGCCATTTCCTGAATTTCGTCGAGGCGATCCGGCAGGTCGAGCTGGCCGACCATGTTGCCGACGACGCCGACACCCTGTTTGGCGCTATCCATCCAGTACTGGATGCTGGCGGTGGCGCCATGAATTTTCTGCACCATGTCTTCCGGATTTTCGCCGATGATGGGGCATTTGAGCTCAGCGCTGAGGGCGGAGATGGAACTGAAGAAGCCGGCGCGTTGCAGGTTGCCGAGCAGTTGCAGAACCTCCTTCAGGGTTTTGTTGAGTTCAGCGCTCTGGACGTCGTTCAGCATGTTGCGCAGGCGATCCAGCGGCTCCTCACCGGAGTTGCCTTTGATGAAGGCTTGCAGCGACTCCGAAACGTTCTGCAGTTGTTCCAGATAGGGCTTCATGGTCTCCACGAGCTTGTCGGTATCAATGGCCTGTGGCAACTCATTCAAGATGTCGCGCAGCATTTGCAGCAGGTTCTGTACCTGCAGGGCGGCGTCACCGACTTTACCGAGTCCTTCCCATTGGCGTTCGTTGAGGGTGGTTATTGCTGCTGACGATACTGCATTCGCGTTGGCCATGATGCGCTGATCTCCCGCTGAAAATAATGTCGCGATAAGTGTTTTTGATTAAGATTAGGTTAGGCTTCCAGGACTTGCCCTGTTTATCACAAAGGGCCTCTCTTTCCTACCCGTGCCGGTCTGGCCTATGATCTTCCGGTATGTTCTGACAGGCTAATCATTATGCTTTATGGCAGTAAACGAGAAACATATCGCCAGGTCTTTCTGGACAGTTGGCAGGCTTATCAGGAGGGCCGTCCGCTGGAAGGGATGCAGATGCGGATTGTCGCCGTCATTCTCCGCCATCCGGAATATCATGCCCTGCTGAACGATGCGCAGCACGGACTGGAACAGGATTTTCCGCCCGAGCAGGGACTAAGTAACCCCTATATGCACATGTCCCTGCATGTAGGGCTGGAGGAGATGTTGGCATTGGGACAGCCTGCGGGTATCGTGGACCTCTTCGACGGCGCGCGCCGCAAGCTGGGTGAAACCGGCGCCGAACATCTTTTTGTGGATTGCCTGGGAGAGATGATGTGGCAGGCCCAACGCGCAGGACGCGCCCCGGAACTGACGGTGTTGTTGCCTTGTGTACGCCGTAGTCTGGGATTGCCGGAGATGGCGGGCTGAACGGCGGCGCCAATCAAACATTACTCGGATGGAGAATAACAGCATGGTGGAGAGCGTAAATCAGGCAGCGACGGGCGCGGAGCAGGTACATTGGCGTCTGGAAGATCTCTATGCCGGGGTGGGTGATCCGCGGCTGACGGAAGACATGCGCTGGGCGGATAGCGCAGCGACGCGCTTCGCCGAAGCCTATCGTCCCGGCCTGGGCGGGCTGGACGCTGCGCAGTTGGCGGCGGCTGTGGGCCAGTTGGAAGCTATCCGCCAACGCATCGGCCGGGTGGGTACCTTCCGCTATCTCAGTTACGTCACCCACGCCGATCAGCCCGCCTATGGCGCCGCCCTGCAGGCCTATGAAGAGGCGGCCACCGCCATTCAGAATCAACTGATCTTCTTCGATATCGCCTGGAATGCCGTCGAGGATAGCCGGGCAGAAAGCCTGCTGGCAGACCCTGCACTGGCGCATTGGGCGCATCTGCTGCGCAACTGGCGGAGGTATCGTGACCACCTGCGCAGCGAGAGTGAGGAGCAGATTCTGTCGGAAAAGCGGGTGACCGGGCGGGCGCTCTGGGAGCGGCTTTTTGATGAGACGTTGACGGAAATGCGCTTTCTCCTGCGCGGCAAGCAGATGACCGAGCAGGAGGTGTTGACGCTGTTGTCCAATCCCGACCGGGAGTTGCGTCGGGATGCGGCCGAGTCCCTCAGCAAGGGGCTGGAAGGGCGCTTGCATACCCTCACCACCTGTTTCAACGCCATCCTCGCCGACAAGGCCCTGGATGACCGTCTGCGCCGCTATCCCCATTGGCTGAGTGACCGCAATCTGAGCAACGAAATTTCCGACAAAATGGTCGAGGCTCTGGAGCAGACCGTGGTCGGACGCTACGCGCTGGTGGCCCGCTATTACCGGCTCAAGGCTAAATTATTGAACGTGTCGCCGTTGATGGATTATGACCGTTATGCGCCTTTGCCGGGTGGCGAGCGGCGCTACGACTGGGCGGAGTGTCAGCGTATCGTGCTGGCCGCGGTGACGGATTTTTCTCCGGAACTGGGGGCTATCGGCCGGCGCTTTTTCGATGAGGGCTGGATTGACGCCGCACTGGCGCCAGGCAAGCGGGGCGGGGCCTTCGCCCATCCGGCGACGCCGGATGTCCATCCCTATCTCATGGTCAACTATACCGGCACGGTGCGCGATGTGATGACGGTGGCCCACGAACTGGGACACGGTATCCACCAGTATCTCGCCCGCGAGCAGGGCCACATGAACGCGGACACCCCTCTGACCACGGCGGAGACGGCTTCTGTCTTTGGCGAGATGCTGACCTTCGAGCGGCTGATGCGCGAGGAGCAGGACCCCCGGCGACGGCTGGCCCTGCTCTGCGGCAAAATCGAGGATACCTTTGCCACGGTGTTCCGGCAGATGGCCATGCACCGCTTTGAAGTGGTCATGCATGGCGCGCGCCGTGGCGAGGGCGAACTGAGCAAGGATCGCCTGGCGGAGTTATGGATGCAAACCCAGACGGCGCAGTTTGCCGACAGTATCCAGTTCAGCCCCGGTTATCGCTGGTGGTGGAGCTATATTCCCCACTTCATCGGCTCGCCGGGCTATGTGTATGCCTATGCCTTTGGGGAACTGCTGACGCTGGCGCTGATTCAGCGCCAGCGGGCCGCCCCGGCGGAGTTCGTGCCCGGCTATATCGCCATGCTCAAACTCGGCGGTAGTAAGGCCCCTGCCGACGTAGTGGCGATGACCGGCATTGATCTGGAAGAGCCGGAAATCTGGTCGCGAGCGCTGGATTACATGGCCGGGATGGTGGATGAGGCCGAAAAGCTGGCGGGAGTACGCTGAATATGCGTCAGGAAAAGGACAGCATGGGCGTTATCGAGGTGGAAGATGCCGCCCTCTGGGGCGCCCAGACCCAGCGCTCCTTGCGCTATTTCGCCATCGGCACTGAGCAGATGCCCCTGCCGGTTATCCACGCCCTGGCGCGAATCAAGCGGGCGGCGGCTTCGGTGAACGCCGGGCTGGGTCTGCTGGATGCGACGCTGGCCGAAAAGATCAGTGACGCGGCGGCGGAAGTCGTCGCCGGGAGTTGGGATATGCAGTTTCCCCTGCGGGTCTGGCAGACGGGCAGCGGCACCCAGAGCAACATGAACGTCAATGAGGTTATTGCCAACCGGGCCAATGAAATGGCGGGGCA
>JAKAVW010000140.1 GCA_021827445.1 Pseudomonadota bacterium | reverse complement strand
AAGCAGAACTGGTGCCAAGCGTGTTGACTGTTATTCGTGATACGCTGCAATTTCAGTCCTTTGATATTCGAGAGACCATCGGTCAATATTTTGGCATTGCGTTGCCGGGTGGCAAGCATCGCCGGCAAGCGCTTTAACTGCGCCCGGCCGATGGCGGCCTCTACATCCGTCATGCGGTAATTCCAACCCACCATCGTATGTGTATATTTGGCGGTCTGGCCGTGGGTACGCAGAAATCGCATGCGGTGCGCAATCTCCTGATCGGGAGTGGTGATCATTCCGCCCTCGCCCACAAACAGGTTCTTGGTGGGATAAAAGGAGTAACACACCGCTTCTTCCAGTCCGCCGATGTCCCGATCCTTCCAAAGAGTGCCTTGCGCCTGGGCGGCATCCCAAATAATTTTGAGACCATGCTTCTTGGCAAAAGCCCTGACCTTGTCCACATCACAAACATTGCCAAAGAGGTGAACCGGAACAATAGCGCGCGTTTTTGGTGTCAGCCGCTTTTCCGCGTCCGCCAGATCAATCAGATAGCTTTCCGGATCCACGTCGCAAATGACCGGCTTCATGCCTGATTGAATCACCATGCTGGCCGTGGCGAAAAACGTGAAGGAAGGCACCAGCACTTCGTCACCCGGCCGAAGGATGGCCGCATAGGCCAGATGAAGGGCGGCGGAACCATTGGCGCAGGTCACCGCGAATTTTGCGCCGACGGCATCTGCAAATTCATGTTCGAAGGCATCACATTCCGGTCCCTGGCGCAGGGCGCCGGACCGCAGTACCCGGACCGCCGCCTGGATTTCCTCTTCACTCAAATGCGTATCAGCCATCTGGATCACGTGAACTTCTCCTGTTGAAGATGTAATTGATCTATAAGTTGGTGCAACAGCGCCGCCTCATGCAGCGTGCCGTAGGCAGGTTGATTGCCGGATTTTGCCGCAGTCAAGAATGTACTGGACTGGGTTACATAAGGATCATAGTTTTCGTACTGCAGTGAATGACGTCCCGCCGCATAACCAGTGCGGCCTTGGATCAGGAAAAGGTAACTCGGCTCATCCTGCTGTATGGATGCAACCAGAGTACCGTTCTCCCCCTGCACCTCCAGGCGCTGCGTAAAGGCAGGAGTCAGCATGTCGGCCTGAAGATAGACAGAGGGACTTTTGTCGTAGGCGAGCTGCACTATGACGCTGTCTTCGGCATCCACGGTCTCGTTTTCCCCGTTGATAGTTCTCACCGGCATGCGCAATTCACTGGCCAAAAGGCTTGCTTTGCGTGGCGAGCCAAACAGCCAGAGCGCCAAATCCAGCGTATGCACCAGCATCTCGTTGATGGCGCCACCACCGAGAGCGTGCAGGTGTTTCCAAGTCTGGTGCGAACCACGGCCCCCGATGCGCAAAAGGGCGAGATTGATCCGCCCCAGCACAGATTCTTCAAGCAGCAACCGGCGGACATGCTGAAACACCGGTACCGAACGGTAGATGTAGCCCACCATGCCAGGGACACCGACCGCTTGGGCACGTTCTGCCAGTGCCCGCGCCTGCCCATAGTCAGTCGCCAGGGGTTTCTCGCATAAGAAAGCCTTGTTTGTGCGAATTGCCTTATCGGCGAGTTCGATATGGGTGGGAGTGGGCGTGGCGATGACCACGGCCCGGATGTCAGCGTCGTTCCACACTTCATCGAGCGGAACCGCTGTCACCCCCTCCCTGGCTGCCAGGCTGGCCGCCCGACCGGGATCCACGTCGGTAACCGCCAAATCCTGGTTGCTGAGGCCGGCACCCCGCAACCCTTGCAGATGTTTTGGCGACTGCTTGCCGCAGCCGATTACTGCCACTCGCATCAGGTTTTCCCCCCGCCGAGATGACGGCGCCACGACAGCGCCAGATTGCGTTCGGCGAGATGGGCCGGTAGCGGCTTGACCCTGCCCGGGACACCCATCACCAGCGAGCGCGGCGGCACGTCCCTGATGACCACTGCGCCTGCTGCGACGAAAGCATCTTCTCCGATACGCACACCGGGGCACACGGTAACCCGCCCTCCCAGAGTCACGCCATCTTCAATGATTGGGCCTTCAGGACGATATTGGTCACGCTGCTTGAGCGGATAGCGGTCATTGGTAAGCGTCACACCCGGCCCTAAAAATACGCGATTGCCGATACGCACATGCGTGGGTATGTAACACTGCGACTCAATTTTCACGAAGTCCCCGATTTCCACTTGCCCGTCAATCACCGTTCCGGTCCCAATCACCACGTGATTCCCGACAACGGTTTTCTCCCGGATCATCACATGATGCCCGGTTTGAAAATCATTCCCTGTCGTAACATCGCCGTAGATGACTGTGCCCCAGCGGATACGGCAATCGCTGCCGAAACGCGCCGGGCCCGCTTCCGGCCGGTACAGCACACCCACCAGACATCCGTCGTCACAGAAGAAGGATTCTCCATGTTCCACCCGCGCACCCTTGCTCATCGGGCCACCTCTTTAGCATGCCCATCACCGAAAGGTACCTGCCAGTCAACCTTAGCCCGCAGTGCTTCTGTCGCTCCGACAGAAATCCTTTCAGGATCGGTGCCTACCAGCCGGTTCGCTCCAATCTCGACTGTTTCCGTCCATTCGGTGGTTTCATTCATGGTGATACAAGGTATGCGATGAATACAGGCTTCCTGTTGGACACCACCGGAATCCGTCATGACAAGACGTGCTCCAGCCAACAGAGCCAAGAATTCCAAATATCCCACGCCATCACGCAATTCCACACCAGCAAGATTGCACGCCCAATCAGCAAGTTCGAATTCCCGGAAGCGCTTTTGAGTACGGGGATGTGCCAAAAACACAACCCGGATGCTTAGCTCTTTTGCCACTCTTTCAGCACCCGCAAGCATACCGCGCAAGCGTTCGGGATAATCCACCGTTTCCTCGCGATGAGTTGTCATAATTGCATAACTTCTGGGAGGAAGTTGCTGTCTGATGGAATCACCATAGCGGCACAGCGCAATCTCCAGATGCTGATAAGATGCGTCCACAACGGTGTTCCCGGTCTCCACAACCTTTCCTTGCACTGCTTCTCTATTCAGATATTCGCCCGTTTTTTGCGAAGTAGTGAACAGATAATCGGAGATATGATCAATGATCCGCCGGTTGTGCTCCTCCGAAACCTGCCAGTCGTAGCATCGTTCCCCAGCCTCTAAATGTCCGACGTGGATGCCCAGCTTGCGGGCGGCCAGGGCTCCGGCCAGATTGGTATTGGCATCGCCCCCCATCAGCACCAACTGAGGTCTGCGTTCCATCAAGATGCGCTCGATGCCATCGAGCATGGCTGCCGTTTGGCCGCCGTGAGTGGTTTTGTCCGCTACGCCTTCCAAGCGGTAATCCGAAGCTGGCAGTTCCAAATCTTCAAAAAACTGCGAATCCATGTTTGGCGAATAATGTTGACCGGTGTGAATCACAAAATGTGCCAATGCACGATTTCTAAGTGCATGGATAATGGGAGCAAATTTCACGATCCCCGGTCGTGTACCGACAACTATGGCAATTTCCGGCCTTAAACTTTCCAGTTTCAAAAACTTTTCATCCATCATATTAATAATCTCTTTTTAAATCCGAGCCAGGAATCATTCCGACATATTTGTCGCGGGAAGTATGAGTTCAGAAACGAAATGGCACCCTCTTCCTCGTCGCGGAATACTTATGTTTCACGAAACTTCATGTCAACTCAGTCTATGGCAAGGGTGGAGACATGCACACGCTGTCCGTCACATGCACTTGCCACAGCCTCGCCATAGACCTCCGAAATGCGTTGTGCCACGCTCGCCCATCCGTAACGGCTTGCGGCTTGCTGCGCAATCACAGTATGCTCCCAATGTATGTCTGGTAATGCACGCATGGCGCGCCCGAGCGCCGGTACATCACCGGGCGGGACCAGCAACCCGTTTTTGCCTTCTTCGATAAGCGGCGCGATCGCCGAAATCGAGTTGCCGATCACCGGTCTACCACAACAAAGACTTTCAAGCACAGTCACTGGGTTGCCTTCTGCATAGGAGGCAAGCACGAAGCAATCCGCAGCGGCCAAATATCTGGCTACTGAATCATGTGATTGCCAACCACGCAGGATCATCCTGCCTCCAGATTCCGACGCACGCCGACTAAACCCTTTCCACAAAGGGCCAGTGCCAGCGATTACCAATACTGCTTGGGGCAGTGCATAGGCAAAAAAAGCCTCGACTACGTCGGCAACTCCTTTGGCTGTTTGCAAATTCCCTATATAGAGATAGAGCGGTACATTCGTGGGTAACCGCAACTCGGTCCTGGCTCGGTCACGGTCAGCTGGCGCAAACAACCCCACATCCACACCATTGGGGATTACACGCAACTTTTCAGGGGTGGCACCAGCCTGCAATAATGGCTCACGGAAATAATCCGTCACGGCGATAATCCGTGAAGTCCCCCGGATTACCTGCTGAGCCATCTGAAAATATCGTGGTTGTTTGAGATCTCTATAGACATCGCCAGCGTGGGCTGTTACCACCACCGGAATACCCGCTTCAGCCACGCCCCTGACGGCAGCCAAACCCGCCGGTGAAAGCCAATGGGCATGCACGATATCGTAGGGGCTGGGTGCCTTCCGCAGCGTGCATCTCACTGCCTGCGCAATCTGCCAAGCGCGAATGCCTCGGTGGCGTGGTACGTAAAAATAGGCTGGCCGATCCACCTCCACTTCGGGGCGTAGTTGAAAGCACGCCCCACTGTCGAGGGATTCAGCACGCGGCTCAAGAAGGGCGGATGCGATTACCGGCAATGCCGGCCTTGGGAACAGCACCCTGATTTCGTGCAGCCGCGACAAGGCATCTACCTGCTCGCGAATAAACACACCCCTCCCCGGATCTTCAGGGGTGGGGAAACTTTCAGTAAGCACCAATACGCGCATCAGCTTGAAAGAAGATCCAATCTGCTTGAAAGCGTCTGATCGTACTGGACCTTGGTTGCCAAAGACAATGCTAGCGCGACAGTCAGCCACACTGTAGGCTCACGCTGAGTCTCAAGCGCCAAGGCCTGAACTAGAGTCGCAAGTAACGCAATCCATGTACCCTCACCTATCAGATACCAATAACGATTCCCAGTTTTTTTCAGGTGTCGCTGCGTGCGCACTACCAACTTGAAAAGCATAATCCCAACAAATCCCAACAACAGAAAAGAGGGAATTCCGCTCTCAGCCATAACCGAAATGAAACAGTCATGCGCTCCTTGTTGAGGATTATAAATTGGGAACAACAAATACTGCGGCATATATTCCGCCACATTCGACAAGCCCACACCTAATAATGGATTGGCGGCTATCATGCGCAATCCTCCTATGGACAAGTTCAAACGTGAACTTCCAAAATTGCCCACTGACTGCTCTGAAGCTGCTATTTGCTGTTGAATCCGCAAAGAATAAAAACTGCCTGCCATTGCAACAATAGCTGCAAGCAACCCGACAGTCAGCAATGTCACCCCCCACCTCCGGTGACTCGCAAAACGGGCTATGCGCCAGAACCCCAACACCAATACTACGACCAAACCAACCAAACCACCGATGGATACTGTCTTGGCAACCCCTGCCATCAGAAGCAGTGCAACAACAGTGGCCATTACCCGCCGCCAGCGGGATTCCGCCGTTGCAAACCAAGCTAAAGCCATGGCTAACCCGATATTGAATATCAGGGCAGTAAAATTCGGGTCACCAAGTCCCGATACATCTCGGTTGACCAAGCGACCAGCAACCTTAGTGAACTGTTGTAAACCGCCGAAGACACCGAAAATATTGCTTATCATGAGCAGTGCCACTACGGCCAAAATACTGGCCAGAAGGTGTTGCACTCTTACAATCAATTGATAATCCAGCGCCATGATTTGTACCAGTACAAACAGCATCACAAAACGGTCTACATAGGCGCCAAGGACTGCCATCGAGGCCGCAGCATTAGGGTGAATGAGGGCTGACAACACAGTTACTGCAATAAACAGAATCAGCGCACGCCATATCAAACCCAGCGCCCCGTGCACCGCCACAAGACGTCCGCGCTGGAGAACGATCCAAACCAGCAATACCAAGAACGTCGCAAAGGGTACAAGTAATGGTCTTTCGTTTATTGCACTTATGTTTAAATCCGTCGGCACGCAAATGGCCAATGTTAGAAAATAAACCGAAATACGGGTGATGCTCATCCTGGATGGCTGAGGCGATTCCCGACCCACGTCATCGGCAGTAGTTCTCATGTAACTACCAGCGTACCCGCGGTCGGATCTTCGCAATATCTATATTTTTACGGTAGAGCATGATACGTTCCAGCATAGCTGCGAGCACGCTCTCATCCATATAGTGGGGCTTCAAACCCAAGTCTAAAAGCCCGCTGTGCGCTGGGTTGTAGTAGTGCTCCTCGGCTTCTTTTCGCGGATTGGCTACATGCTCGATTTCGACTCGCAACCCAAGAGACTTGCCTGCCTTCTGCACTCGATCCGCCAGATTATTAACGCTGAAACATTCCGTGAACTGATTGAGCACGCGCAGTTCGCCGGGTTTTGTTGGGCTATCGACCGCGAGCTGGACACATTGCAAGGTATCCAAGAGATTGAGGTATCCGCGAATCTGGCCGCCCTTGCCGTACACCGTTAGCGGTTCGCCGGCCACCGCCTGCACCAGGAAGCGGTTTACCACCGTTCCAAAGATATCGTCGTAGTGAAAATTCGGAGCCAAGCGCTCGTCCAGATCGGCTTCCGGTGTAGATAGGCCGTACACTGGCCCCTGCATCAGATCCGTAACACGAAGCTTCGACATGCGCACATAGAACCAGATCAGGTCCGTGTCCAGTATTTTTGTGGTGTGATACAGACTACCGGCTTGTCGCGGAAACAGAAAACGGTCCTTGCGGCCCTTGTGCTCGATTTCGATCCAGCCTTCCTCGATATCAATGTTCGGTGTGCCATACTCCCCCATGGTGCCAAGCTTCACCAAGTGACAGTCCGGTGCCTGCTTTTGGATTGCCCATAGTACGTTCAAGGTAGTAGTGAGGTTATTCCGCAAGGTCAGCTCGGCCTCAGTATAGCCGCGTATGGAGTACGGTGCCGATGGTTGCTCGGCGTAATGCACTACGGCTTCCGGTTTGAATTCCCGGAAAACCGAATCTAGAAATGCAAAATCGGTGCAATCGCCGATCCGCGTCTTAATCCGCTTGCCGGAGGCGGCCTGAAAAATTTCCGCGCGCTGTTCCAGATCTGGATTGGTTATCAGCGCTTCGGAACGTGTCTGGATGGCAATCGTACGGCGGAGATAGTTATCTACCACCATAACGTCTTGGCTACGAGCCGCTAAGTGCATAGCTGTTGGCCAACCGAGATAGCCATCGCCCCCAAGAATCAACACCCGCACCGTCATACCTCCACTTTGTTCAAGATCCCAGTCTTCTCCAGAAGATCCTGAATTGCCGGTACGCCAAGTTTAGGCTCTTCAGCCGATACGTACGGTCGTTCGACTTTCTGGTTGCGCACACTTGGATATTCGTAGTGGATGCGTGAATATACCGGCATGAACGCTGGACGCACGACGAAATATTGTTCCAGCTCAACGGCGCGTCGGGTTTCTTCGCTGGTCAGCAGCTCTTCATACATTTTTTCACCCGGGCGCGCGCCGACCTCTTTGATTTCGATCTTGTCCGGGTTCCGCCCATAGCCGGCCGCCAGGCTCTGGATCATGGCCTGCGCCAAATCTCTAACGTAAATTACCGGCATCTTGGTGATGAAGACCTCGCCGC
>JAKAVW010000139.1 GCA_021827445.1 Pseudomonadota bacterium | reverse complement strand
AAATCCAGGGCACCGGACAAGGGCTTGCCTATCGTGGTGTAAAGATCAATACACTGAAAACACAGGCCGAACTTCGCGCCACGAACGCCTTGCAGGCTACGATCCAGGTAAAGGGACTGGCATACGCTGGCCACCGCATTGATCTGCAGGCCCATGCGCAAGGACCATTAACACGGTTTACGCTAGGACTGGACGCGCAATGGCCGCAAAGCCGTTTGTCTGTCGCCGGGCTGGTATCTCATCAGACCGATATGTGGGGACTGCAATTGGGGAAGGCCACACTGACCAGCACTCCTCTGGGAAACTGGCAGTTACTCCACCCAGCCACCCTGCAATGGGATAACGGTACCGGATCGCTCAGCAAAATGGCTTTCGCTGATACGTTTGGTGCCCGGATTACCGCGAAAGGTCGCTACACCCCCGCCATGAACCAGGCCGATCTGGGATTTGATCTGCAATCTCTACCTCTAGATTTTCATACGCAGACAGAAGGTGCGTCGCTCCACGGCTTTCTGAATGCCCATCTGCAAGCACAGTGTCATGGGGTATGCCACGTGGAAGGTCATTGGGATTTTCAGAAAACAGAATTGCAATGGCG
Source organism: Pseudomonadota bacterium (assembly GCA_021827445.1). Lineage (GTDB taxonomy): Bacteria > Pseudomonadota > Gammaproteobacteria > Acidithiobacillales > Acidithiobacillaceae > Acidithiobacillus. The sequence continues at coordinate 7,193 of JAKAVW010000139.1, read as the reverse complement.
GCAAGCAGGCACACCGCATACCCTCTCTTTGCAAGCGTTTACTGGTCAGCTCCATTGGTTGCCGAAAGACCTATCGCTTGCTGCTGACCTCGGTCTTGCCAATGACTGGGGTAATGCCCAGGTGACCCTCCACAGCCCCGCGACACTCGCGCTGCCTTGGCACTGGGATACCAATGCCCCGTTACAAGGCGTAATAAAGGCGCATTTAGGTGCACCACTTTTTGCCGCCATCCCCATCGGGAGTTTGCGGATTCAGCCGCAAGGGCAAGGGACCATAGACGCTCAAGTTCTAGGCAGTTGGGCACATCCGCAGTGGACAGGTACGGCACAGCTCCAGGGTCTGGGCTTTTTCGTCCCGCAGGCGGGTTTGGATGTTCATGGTGTGGATGCACGATTCGTGGGAGACGGAAAAGAGTTGCGGATCAGTCAACTGCAAGCCAGTTCCGGCTCTGGCCAAATATCCGGGACGGGCATCGTCGAACTTCAGCAGGCGAATGACTTTACGCTCCATGTCACTGGGAAGAACTTCACGGCGCTCAATCTGCCGCAGGTAGAGGCTGCGGTCAGCCCCGACCTGAGCATTTCAGGAAACCGCAATAAAATCAATATTCAGGGAAACATACACACCAATCGTCTGCGTATACTGGGTACGGATTTCAGCGGGCCAAAGCCCTCTAGCGATGTCGTTTTTGTGAAAAATGTGCACAAAAGCAGTGGCCATGCCCTGGGTGTAAATGTGCATGTAACCCTCGGGAACGATGCGAGAGTCGTCATCAGCGGGCTACGTGCCCGGCTGGTAGGTAGCCTCGCGGTAGAAATGCACGATGGCCAAAGTCCGCAAGTCGATGGCACGTTGCGCATGGTGGATGGCCATTATGCGATTTATGGGCACACTCTCACCTTCCAGCGTGGTTTCATCCTTTTCCGCGGTGCCGCGAACCAAGCCAACCTGGACGTGCTGGCGGTACGTACCATCAAAAGTTCTTCTAGCTTCGCCGTGGACAACACCCCCGTGGAGGCTGGCGTACAAGTCACTGGTACACTGCAGGTGCCTCAGGTTGCGCTCTACTCCAAGCCCTCCATGTCCCAGACAGATATTCTCTCCTATCTCGTGCTGGGCACCCCGAGTAGCGGTCTCACCAGTCAGGATGCACTGCTTTCCGCCGCCGCAGGTACGCTCTTTTCTGCCAGTCGCGCCGCAGTCTTCGGCGATAGCCTGAGTAGCAGCGGTATTGACGTTGGCGTAAGCTCGAACGGTAATGCGACGGGCTTGGCGGGTGCTATGGTCACCTTGGGCCATTATCTTACCCCCGATCTTTATCTCAGTGTCGGACAATCGGTGCTGGGCAATGGTACCGTGGCACGCCTACGCTACCGGATTTCCCGTCATATCGAACTGCAGACGGAGAGCGGCACCCAAAATGGCGCCAATATATTTTACCGAATTGATTTTTAAGGTAGTGGTGATTTTAGATGCCTGCTAAAGCCTCTGCGCAAACAGATGTGCTACTGATTGGCGGCGGCGCGATTGGCTTGCTCGGTGCGATTAAGCTTGCGGAGGCCGGTCTGCGGGTTACAGTGCTCGATCAAGGCCATATCGGTCAGGAAGCATCATGGGCTGGTGGGGGCATTCTGAGCCCGTTGTATCCGTGGCACTACCCACCTGCCCTATTGCGTCTAGTGCTGTACAGTATGCAGCGATATTTTTCCCTGACTGCCACATTGCTGGAGCAAACTGGCATTGATCCTGAGTGGATACCCTCCGGCTTGCTTATTATGGAGGGCGAGCAGGAGAAAATCCCGAACGATGTGCTGGCTTGGGGGAGAACATGGGGACTGGATTGGCGCCTGGGACTTCAAGAGCCCCAAACACTCTGGTGCCCGGAAGTTGCACAAGTACGGAACCCTCGCTTGCTGGCGGCAATGGCGGCACGCTGTCGTCAACTGGGCATCGTTTTGCATGAAAACACTGCGGTCACCGGTTTTCGTAAGCAGGGCGAACAACTGCAAGGCGTGGAAACCAGCACCGGCTTTATCCCCGCGGAGCACGCCATCGTGACTGCCGGTGCCTGGAGCGGAAAATTACTTGACGAAACAGGCACCCACCTGGACATCATTCCAGTACGAGGTCAAATGCTTCTGCTTCAGGGTAAACTCGGAGCCATCAATACGATGTTGATGCGCGACAATCATTATCTGGTACCGCGACGAGATGGTCTGATTCTGGCGGGCAGCACGAGCGAGCTTGCAGGGTTTGATAAATCGACCACGGACGAAGCTCGAAACGAACTTTTGGACTTTGCCACTCAGGTCTATCCAGATCTGGAGCGGGTACCGATCCTCAAGCAATGGTCTGGATTGCGCCCGGGAAGCCAGGATAGTATTCCGTATATTGGTCCTGTTCCCGGCTGGGAGGGGCTCTTTGTCGCCGCTGGTCATTTCCGCTACGGACTCACCAACGCGCCCGCGACTGCCGACATTCTGGTGTCTTTCTTGATGAAGACGCCACCGCCATTGGATATTAACCCTTACGCAATTCTGACGCCAAGGCCGGCACAGTAAGGCCTTTTCCTGGCGGTGTATTAGCGCTATAATTACAACAGGTTTAAAATTAAAGTGGGACCGCCCGTGGGAAATAACGACTGGAACAAGCAGCGTGTGTTGGAAGTACTTCGCGACGCAGGGGTAAATCCCACCAGTCAAAGAGTGGAGATTGGCTACGCGCTTTTCTCTTCTTGCGCACATCTTTCCGCGGAAGAAATCATGCAACGCGTCAATGCAGATTATCCCGTGGTGTCTAAGGCAACGGTTTACAACACCCTTGGCCTGTTCGCCGATCACTTGTTGGTGCGTGAAGTGATTGTGGAGCCCGGCAAGGTGTTCTATGACCCCAATGTTTCTCTTCACCATCATTTCTATTATGTAGATTCGGGAGAGCTGCTGGATATTCCTGCGTCTGCCCTGAAAATCAACAAACTCCCCGACCTGCCGCCGGAGACTGAGGTAGAAAAAGTCGAGGTAGTGATCCGGCTACGACGGCGCACGACTCACTAAAGCACCGCATCAGCGCTTGCCTTCTTGGCAAAAATTCCTATAATACGGGTCCTTCGGGTTGTTAGCTCAGTTGGTAGAGCAGCTGACTCTTAATCAGCGGGTCGTGGGTTCGATCCCCTCACAACCCACCAAATAAAACAGTTAGTTAGCGCAGAATGCTAGGTGCCTTTAATTTTCCGGGCTAACCTAATGAGGAAAAACTAGGGTGCTGGTGCCGCTCACGTCCAGGCGTGATCCTGTCCTTGCTTCCGTCATCGGCAAAGGCAATATTCAGATTCCAGTCTTGCGAAACCTCGCGGCTGACAGGTTTATCGGTGAAGTGCAGTACCAGTACCAGGATGTCGGCGGCGTCGTAGTCAGTTTTCAAGCCACCCTTCGCGGTGCGGGTGCGCCTCACTCATCTTCCAGCGCGTCTTATGAGAATTGAGTGTACCCTTTTCCAATGCCGCTTCGGCCATTGCCTGAAAAAGACGAGGCGGATCTGCTTCCATATCCCCGCTGTCGGCAGCCCCCACAAGCGGTTCAATATCCATATATCCATGGGAAACTCAATATCCGAAGAACGGCCAGCCCCCGTTTTACCTGGTGATTCAACCCAGCAAGGCTGCCAGATTCTTCCTGGTATGGGCTTCAAGGCTAATCGTATGGTATCCGGCGGCATGAGCCTTGCGCCCAATCTCGTTTAACAGAACCGTCTTGCCTACCCCCGCAAGCCCGTCAACATGAGACTCTGTTCCGCCCGCTGCTGCCGCACTCAAGCCATAAGAATATCGGCTGGTTACGAGCCAGTGTGCTCGGGCGCTAACGGTGGCCTGCTTTCGACAGCGAGCCTGCTTACTGGTGTGGCGGGCGGGCGAGCAAGCCATGAACAAATTTTACTTGCTGGTGCCGCAGCGCTGGTCGCTGGCGCCTTTGTTATGGCGGCTGGTGAATAGGTAGGTATCCGTGAATTCACAGGCCGATACCCAGTTGGCGGATCTTGAGATTGAAAGACGGGAGATGAAGAAGAATCCCAATTAAAGAGTTCCTTGAACTCCGCGATATTTATATGGCGCGCAGCCTCGACGAAGCACTGGCCCAGCAAGTCGCTGCACAGCTTATGCAACGTGACGCCCTCGCCGTGCATGCGCGCGATGAACCAGGCCTGACGGAAATAGCCACGGCCCGACCTGGCGAACGGCTTTAGCCTCAGCCGCATCTTTTGTATGTGGCGCCATATTCCCAGTGCTGATCGCCGCTTTCGTGTTCCACAGCGAGGTGCTGCCTGTCCTGTTTACGACCACCATTCTGCTGCTGGTGATCCTCGGTGCAGTTGCTGCCAAGGCTGGGTGGGGGTGCATCCATGATAAAGGGCGCTCTCGGCGCTCTCTCTTCTGGGGAGCCCTCTCAATGATCACCACCACGCTGATCGGCTACCTGCTTGGACATGCGGGAGTTTAACCAGCACCACCCCTTTCCACCAATACCGGTTAGAACGGTTTTATCCGAGGCTTGCCCCGCTTTCATTTGCATAATAGGATGCGTGGGTATATTATAGCCATGAAATGGACTTGTCAGGGAGCACATTGCCATGCCACTTACCTCTTCTGGTGCTGACTACAAGGCATTGCACCCCGTCAAGCTTCAAACCATCCGCGCGGCCATCCGGCCGGAGCGTTATCAGCGTTCAGCAGCCACTGCCGTAGCTTGGTATGGTTTCGACGCGCTTCTTTATCTGTCTGCTATCGCCGGTACGCTGCTCGTCGAAGCCTGGTGGCTCAAGCTGTTGTTCGGGCTCCTTGCAGGGTCGGCAGTCGCCTTTATGTTCGTCTGGGCGCACGATGCAGCGCACGGCGCCCTTTTTCAGAGCAAACGCACTGCCGAAATCATGGGCACAATCTTCATGTTGCCCTCGCTGAATATGTATCGCCTCTGGGCCTTCGGGCACAACCGCGTCCATCATGGCTTTACCAGCCTGACCACCGTCGACTGGATATGGCGTCCATGGACACCCCAAGAATATCGAAGCAAGACGATTTGGCAGAAAATAGTCTACCGCTTGGAACGCAGCCCTTACACCTGCGCTCTGCACTATCTGTTGCGGATCTGGTGGCCGGGCATGGTGCGTTTCAAGACGGATGCCAAAAGCAAGGATCGGCGGGTGTTTTTCTATAGCAAAATGGTGACGCTGGTGTTTTTTCTCAGCTTTTCCGCGCTGGCATACTGGGCTGCGGGCCTGATGGGTGTCATTGCGGCGGTGATCCTGCCTTTCCTGTTATTCAACTACTACATCGCGTTATTTGTCTTTCTCCATCACACGCACCCTAAAGTACCCTTCTTTTCAGAGAAAGAGGAGTGGAGTCAGAGTATTGGCCAACTTTATTGCAGCACTATTGTGCGTTGCTCCAAGATCAGCGAGTATCTGATCCACAATATTTTGATCCACACACCGCACCATGTGGACCCGCGGATTCCCTTCTACCATCTAAAGGGGGCCTATGAGGATTTACGCGCGGAATATGGCCAGTACATCCATGAAACGCGCTTCAGCTTTTTTGAAGTCCGACGCATCTTCAAGGAATGCAAGCTATATGATTATGAGGGAAAATGTTGGATGAGCTTCCGTTCCGGCCGTAGCTGGATTGAAGAAAAAGCCGCTGACATCGCTGCATCCGCCGCCTCTTCTGTGTACCCAGGCAAAACGGCGCACTGAGTAAATGATGTTGAAAAACGTTCTATCACCCGGCGGTGACTCAGTCCTCTGAGCGGTCCGGATGCCGGTTCCCTTGTACAGGAGATGGTGTGTTGAGCGCCCGAAGGTGCAAGATCTTCAGAAGTCGCTCAACCAGCGGGTATAAAAGTACAGCAGAGACCGCCAGATAGACGACACCAGAGTAAAGCGCATAGGCACTGGCAAACAGTTTGGCGACCGTGCCGTGTAAGTTAGAAACCGGCCCCATGCCACTGAGAATCATACTGGCATTCAGCAGGCTGTCGATCCAGTCGATATGCGCCAGAAAATGATAGCCCAACACGCCCATTCCGAGGGAAAGCAGCATGAAACCCAGACCTGCCCCCGTGTAACGCAATTGGCGCCACAGGAATTCCGTGCGGCTGCGAAGGGTTAACGGTTGATGATTACGCATCATATTCAGGGAGCCTCTCTCAGCCGTAATACTGGCGGTACCAGGTCACAAAGTGTTGCAGGCCTTTGTGCAATGGGGTGTCTGGAGCAAAGCCCACGCTCTGCTGTAATGGCGAAACGTCGGCGTAGGTAGTTATCACATCGCCATCCTGCATGGGGAGCCATTCAATCTGCGCGGATTTGCCGAGGCATTTCTCCAGAATATGGATGAAGTCGGTGAGCATGACAGGCGTGTGGTTGCCAATGTTGTGAATGCAGAATGGTGCCGCACTGCTTGCCGGATCTTCCGGCCAGATATTTTGCGCTTCTGGTGCATGCGGAATGAGCCGCGTCACCCCTTCGATGATGTCATCGATATAGGTGAAGTCCCGCCGCATTTGGCCGTGGTTGAATACAGAGATGGGCTGGCCGGCCAGAATCTTCTGCGTGAAACAGAAGTAGGCCATGTCGGGACGCCCCCAAGGCCCGTAGACCGTAAAAAACCGCAATCCCGTACTGGGGATGCCATAAAGATGGGCGTAGCTGTGCGCCATAAGTTCGCCCGCCCGCTTGGTGGCCGCATAGAGGCTGATCGGATGATCTACCGGATCATGGACACTGTAGGGCAGGCGACTATTGGCACCGTATACCGAACTAGAGGAAGCGAAGAGCAGGTGGTTTACCCCCTGCGTACGGCAGCCCTCCAGCACGTTCAGAAAGCCCACGACATTGCTGTCCACATAGCTGTGCGGCGCTTTCAGGGAATGCCGCACCCCCGCCTGGGCAGCCAGATTGATGACGACGTCAAAGTGTGGACCCGCAAAGAGCGTCTGCATAGCCTCGCGATTGGCCAGATCCAGAGGCTGAAACTGAAAAGCGGGATGCCCCTCCAGTTGCGCCAGGCGATCCCTTTTCAGGCCGGGATCATAGTAGTCATTGAGACTATCTATGCCGCTGACGATCCAGCCGTCTGCCAGCAGGCGACGGGCCATATGAAAACCGATGAAACCCGCAGCACCGGTAACGAGTGCCCGCC
>JAKAVW010000138.1 GCA_021827445.1 Pseudomonadota bacterium | reverse complement strand
TGATGAAAAACAAAAGGCACCTAGAAAAACCATTTAAGTGCCTGCTCTATATGGTGGGTTGTGAGGGGATCGAACCCACGACCCGCTGATTAAGAGTCTCAGATTCTGGCATTTATTGCGTTTTATCTACCCCCATGCATCTTGACGTATCAATCACTTAGCCAGATACTTTCCCTGCCAACATTGATCATTTTACCGCTAACAGGTTGGATATAGGTTGGATGGTCCAACCTGAATCAGTGGGTCTGATTGTGTCGCCCGTCCAACCTGGAAACTGTTGTTTTACAGTATGATAGACTGAATATGCGACCGAATGACTAAAAATCACTGGTCCCAAGCACTAATAGGAGGTCTCCATGCCTGAAAAAATGAATTTCACCAAAGCTAGTCTATTAGCGCTGGAGCCTATCCCCGACAAACGGCGCCGCGTCTATGACGAGAAACAGAAGGGCTTGGCCGTGTACGTTTCCCCGACCGGGAGCAAAACGTTCTATTGCATCCGTAAGGTGGATGGCAAAGTGGAGGAAATCCGCATAGGCGATGCCGCCACCGTGACCATCGAGACGGCACGGACCACCGCTGCAGGGATCATCAACCAGATTGCCGCAGGGACCAACCCCGCCGAGCAGAGGCGCATTAAAAGGGCGGAGATGGCGTTTTCTGACCTGTTCAGCGAATGGGTGAAGGACTGCCGCGCCAAGGGTAAAAAGAGTCTGGGCAACGACGAGCGCAATTATCGCCTGCACCTGCAAGGCATCGCCAAGAAGAAGTTATCCGAGATCGAGCGTAGCCATATCCGCTCCCTGCACCGAAAAGTCAGCACTGGAGCCGGTATCTATCAGGGCAACCGTGTCTTGGCCTTGGTCCGTGCCGTGTTCAATTTCGGGATCAAGGCGCTGGATATTCCGGGACTGAGTAACCCGGCTGCTGGCCTCAAGATGAACCGGGAGGAAAGCCGGGATCGTCGCTTGCATCCCGACGAGATGCCGCGATTCTTTGAAGCGCTGGCCGCCGAGGAAAACCCGGACATGCGCGATTACGTCATGTTGTCCCTGCTGACTGGGGCGCGTCGCTCCAATGTGCTGGCGATGACCTGGGCAGAGGTCAATATGGAGCGTAGAACGTGGATCATCCCCGGATCCAAGGCGAAGGCGAAAGAGAATATTACCGTACCCTTAACCGATGCCGCCATGGACGTGCTACAGGCCCGCGCAGAGGCATCCGGGGCGCAGGGGTGGGTATTCCCTGGCGCTGGCAAGACAGGCCACCTTATCGAGCCTAAGAAGGGCTGGGCGCGGTTGCTGCAGCGGGCAGGCATCGAGGACTTGCGTTTGCATGACTTGCGTCGTTCTTTGGCGTCCTTCCAGATCGACGCGGGAGTATCTCTGGCCGTCATAGGCAAGGGACTAGGGCACCACTCGCAGCAAACTACCGCCGTATATGCAAGATTGGCTCAAGATCCCGTAGCAGACGCCTGGCAGAAAGGCACTGACGCCATCCTGGTGGCTGCTGGAGTTAAGAAAACTGCCGAGGTTGGACCGATGAAGAAATTGCGCGATAATAGCAAAAGTGCTATATCATGAAGTGGGTCGCAGAGACACTAGACCAGCGTGTTGATGATGAGCTGAACGCACTGCCGCCCGCATTGCGGGCGCGTCTGTCGCGGATAGTGGAGCTGATTGAGCAGGTGGGTCTGGAACAGGTCCATGAGCCACATATCAAGCACCTGGAGGACAAGCTATGGGAAATACGCGCCAAGGCACCGGACGGGATTGCCAGAGCAATATACGTTACTGCAACAGGAAAACGGTTAATAATCCTTCATGTTTTCGTCAAGAAAGCGCAGAAAACGCCTAAGCAGGCCATAGAGACAGCACGGCAACGCGCTAAGGAGGTTTTACAATGACTCTCATGTCGGAACTGAAAGAGCAATGGATGAAAGGCCCCGCGTTCAAGGCGGAATACGACGCGTTGGAAGATGAGTTCAGTCTTGCCCGCGAGTTGATCGAGGCCCGGACCCGCGCTGGGCTGTCGCAAGCGGAATTGGCGCAACGCATGGGTACTACTCAATCGGCAATTGCTCGCCTCGAGAGTGGCAAATCCCCGCCATCCATGCGAACCATTGTGCGGATCGCCGCCGCTACCGGAAGCCGCGCCGTAGTACGGCTGGAGCCGCGCCCTTGAATGAGCGCGTCGCAGACGTACAGATCACCGAAGACACGTTAACCGTGCGGCTCATGGACGGGCGCAGCATATCGGCCCCCCTTGAATGGTACCCCCGCCTTGCCCATGCCAGCGCCAAGGCCCGCGCCATCTGGGAAATTGCAGGTGGCGGCTATGGCATCCATTGGCCGGAAATCGACGAGGACTTGAGCACCGAGGGACTGCTGAGGGGCGCACCCGCACCGCGAGGGGCGGCATGAAAACCGACTATGACGCTACCGACGACATTCTGGTGCTCCACTTCACCGATAAGCCGGTCAGCCGCGAGGTGTCGCAAGACTGGAACCTGAATATCTCCTATGCCGATGACGGAAGTATTGTGGAGATCATTATATTGGACGCCAAAGCCTCCGGCGCTTGGCCGACACCGCAGCACGCGGCGTGAGTTTCACTATCATGTTCTAGACTGACCCCTGAAAAGATGGGCACCCTTCCCATACTGAGTATGGTACCTGTTCCAGAGGGAGCGCATTCAATGGTCGTGCAACTACCAGAACCTGATTACTACGAGTTAGCGGAAGTCGCCAAGAGATGGGATGTCTCGGAATCATACCTTATGCGGCTTGGGGCGGAAGGCAAATTGGAGCTTGCGTGGCCGATCCAGGGCAGCATGTGGGTGTCCGTCACTAGCGATTCTGACCATCCCGAGACTGTAGAGGAATTGGAAAGCCTTTTCCCGAGTCTACCGCCAGATTATCTTTGTTTTCGGATTGCACGTAAAGCAAAAAATGGACTCGAAGGTCACGAATCGCTGGCACTCGCGAATTCTCACGCGCGTGTGACGCACGAATTATGGAGAAAAACAAAATGGCATAAAATTGAAATTAGTGTTTCTGGCCTGGCAATTATGTCCAGGCAATCTCTTGAAAATTTGGATAAGGACAGCGGAGGGTTGGGCAGCACTGGGTTTACAAGAGTCAGCCATTTCACTGGGACGGAAAACACGATGTTTGATCCGCCCATCAAACGACTACCCTGGAGATACGAAATTCGGGAATCGAGAACCTCCCGAGGGGGTCTGCTACCACAGTTGCCGGATGGATATTATTTCGAGGGGGAACCCCTTGTAACTGTCGATGAGTTGGTCGTGCTCACATCTGAGGTTCAGCGCATCGAGGGGCGGCATAAAGAAGCCGAGAAGGTGGTAGCTAGTGACGTGCTATCCACCAAGCCAAAGGAAACCATGCAGGCTATTATTGCCGCCCTGGCCGAGGCCCTAGCGGAGCAGAGAGGCCCTAGGCTTCGCAACGGGAAAAACATCAATGCAACGGCGATTGCCGAGGGAATCGCTGACATGATCCCGGATCGAAAGCTAGATACGATCCGCAAGGTTATCTCTACTGCTATAGATGCCGGACTGATCCAGCGCCGTTAGCTTGGCATTTGCCGTTGGCATTTGGCATTTGCCCGGTATGCCCTGAAATCTCCCGCCATCATTGCCTCACGATATCTACAACCGTGAGGCAACTCCTATGCAAAGCAATACTGAATCAGTGGCCCCGATTGTCGCCGAGATTGGCCGAACCCTGGGCTACCCACCCGAAGCCATCCCAACCCAAATCGACGAAAAGCGCACCGCCGAGGTGCTTGGCGTCAAAGTCTCCACGCTGACCAACTGGAGGGCGACAGGGCGCTATTCATTGCCATATATCAAGGTCGGTCGATTGGTCCGTTACCGCGTAACAGACCTGGCTCAGTGGATTGCTAAGCGTCGACAGGGCGCAGAGGACTGATCCCCCTTGTGGACAAGAGAGTGCCAGACTGGGGCGGCAAGAATCTACCCATTTGCTCGTGATAGCTCCATCGACAAGGTCTTGCCTCATCAGGATCACGTTGGTCAGGCTGGCGCGACCGATGGAGTACGCGTTGCATGGCCCACGATAGTAGAACCCCAGTTAAGTACCTGCGGGTGTACAGCATGGCTGACATAGTTGAGCAATTCCGCGCGGCTCTCGTCACTGTTGGCATCGAATTTGCCTTGGGCGAGCGCATTATTCCAGACGGTACACTACACAGGGTCCGGCTCACCCAGGACAAACCGGGGCAGCGGTCGGGGTGGTATCGCCTGCACTTGGACGCCCCGCCCGCGGGTGCTGCTGGAGATTGGCGGACAGGTTACAGGGTAAATTGGTGCGCCAAGCGTCGTCAGACCCTCAGCACCGCCGAACTCCGCGTCTTGCTCCAACGCTTCGAGACCGACCGCCGTCGCGCACGGGCTGAACAGGAAGCCCAATACCGGGAAGCCGCTAAACGCGGCGCGTGGATCTGGAAGCATGCCAAGGCTGCCGCTCCAAGCCACGATTACCTGCGCAGAAAAGAGTTAGAGCCCGGCATTGCCCGCCAACGCGGGGACGCTTTGGTCCTGCCTGTGCTGGATTTCTCGGGATACCTGCGCGGGGTGCAGTACATCCGGCCGGACGGTCAAAAGCGATTCCTCAGCGGCATGAAAAAGGCCGGGGCATTTATCCCGGTGGCAGCGAAGCCGGACGGAAAACGCCAGCTCTGGATTGCCGAAGGCTGGGCCACCGCCTGCACTCTCCAAGCGCTGCGCCCGCTCGTCTGCGTCATTGCCGGACTCGACGCCGGCAACCTTGCCAACGTGACCGCAGAGGCCCGTCACCGCTGGCCTGCGCTGGAGATTGTGGTATGCCCGGACTTTGACAGCGTGGGCCGCCAGAAAGGACAAGAGGCGGCAGAGAAAGCGTGCGCAAAGATATTGCCACCGCCTGCCGAGATCCCGCCAGGCTGCACCGATTGGAACGATGTTATGGCCGCAAGACGGCAGGGGGCGGCCCATGCTTGAAAACGACTGGACGCAAAACGTCCCACCCTATGGGAATGAGCGCGAGCCCTACCTCGAGTCCGAGCCTGCCCCTGCTGGTGCTGATGACAGTTTGCCCGAACCGCAGCCCCTGGTGGACCTGCCGCGCGTGGATGTGGCCGGGGTAATCGACACCCCTTCGCCGCCACCAGATTTTGTTTGGGATGGCATGGTGCCTTGTGGTCATGTCTGCCTGCTGTCTGGGCATGGTGGTTCCGGCAAATCTACTTTTGCCTTGCAACTGGCCGTAGCGACGGCAATGGGCTTGCCCCTCCTGGGTATACCGACAAGGCCGGGCCGGGCGCTATTTTTTTCTGGCGAGGATGCGGGGCCGTTGTTGCGCCATCGACTGGCCGCCGTCTGTCGCACCCTCGACATAAGCCCGCATGCCTTGGCCGAGCACCTGCTGGTGCTGGATGCAACGGAAAGTCCGGCACTTGGCGAGTCGATTCGTGACAGGGAAACGGGTCGCGATTTTATCGCGCCGACCACCGTTTATGGGCGACTATGGGAAATCCTTACCGAGCACCGGCCCGTCCTGGTCGTTGTGGACAATGCCAGCGATGTTTTCGAGGGCAACGAAAACGATCGGTCACAGGTCCGGGGTTTTGTGCGCTCCCTGGCGAAGATATGCCGACAAGTGGGCAGCCACCCAGCGATCCTGCTGCTGACCCATACGCCCAAACAGGCCGTGGGTGGACGAGGGGAGAGCTACAGCGGCAGCACGGCTTGGCACAATTCCGCACGCGCGCGCCTATCGCTCACACCCACCAAGGATGACGACAGCCGCCTGACCCTGAGCCTCGACAAGTTGAACATTGGCCCGCGAACCGCCGAGCCGCTGCATCTGGTGCGCTCTCATGGTGGAGTGCTGGAGCTGGATGAGGGCGCACACAACGCAGAGGACGCGCCCAGCGAACCGCCGACCACTACCCTGCTGCGCCTGCTGGCGGACTTCGTTAGGCGGGGGGAGCGTGTCAGCCCGGAGCCCAAGGCCCACACCAACGCATGGGCCATGCTGCGAGAGGAAACGGGCTTCCCGCGCAAAAGGTACCGCAACGCCGGCGCCCTACTCACCGCCATGAGGCAACTTGAGCGAGATGGGCTTATCAGCCGGGAGGACTATCGCGACGCTCACCGCAAGACCCGTACAGCATGGGCTTTGACCACCAAAGGATGGAAAGAAATCGGGGAAAGTGCGCCTTCTGCGCCCTCTGCGCCTTCATACCATGAGAGCGCACCTGACGCAGCCCCTTATGAAAGTGCGCCTTCTGCGCCCTCATATAGGGCAGGGGGTATGGGGGAAAGGGAGCGCGCCGTGAAGGCGCACAAGGAGGCGTAACCGATGGGCAATAAGCCCACTCCCTCTTTGGCGGAAACATCAGACGTGGGCGCACCTGCCCGCGTCTCCTGTGGCACCTGCGCCCACTTCCGACCCGACACCATCAACCCGCCGCAAGGGATGGGCCGCTGCGCTCGGACGCTCTCTGGATTGCCACCCAAGGGCGGATCTGGGTACGGGTGCTGCTACCCATTCGGCCCACGTGTCTGTACGCACTATGAGTCTATCAAGGAGTGAGACTATGATGACAAGATCTTCTCATCTTGACGATGCGGACCTGTGGCTGCTCAAGAACGACCCGCAACTTTTCAAAACCACACCTCGAGCCCTCGCGAGTCGCCGCCTCCGGCAACAGCACGTCCAGGGCAGGGAGTTGCTTGACAATGTCATAGTGGTAGCAGAAGGACTCATTCCTCGTCAGGAGGCCGATACAAACACAGCTCGCCTCGTGCGTTTGGCGCCGCCCGCACTTCGAAAGCTCGTCGCCTTACGCGTAGAGTTCCCAAGCGCAAGCCAGGCAGAGCTAGCCCGGATGCTTGGCTGTTCGCGGCAGGCAGTGAGCAAAAAACGCCGGAAGCTGCTTGCCTACCTTCAGACCATGGCTGCACCGCCACCACCCCAGACGTCCGGGTCCGTTACCGCAGCGCCCTTTTTTATGGAGTCCAATGGGCAGCTTGCCTGGGATTTCGTAGATTACGAATGAGAGCATCGGGGCGTTGCTCTCCTGGGCGTGCCCTATACATTAGGGTCTGGTGTCTGTAGGTAATATAGTTCGCTTGCAGGCACGGTCCAACCTAATGATTATCTTGTATTATGAACCGTGCCAGAATAATCGGGATTTTTTTCATGAACGTAGAAATGGTGCTACCAGCGCCCACGCCGCACTGCTGTGATAAAGGTTGATCACACAGTTGTTCGGCAGTGGGCGCCCCAATGACGGGAACGCAGCGTTTGCAGTCATCCCCGCCCAACTTTGGAACATGTAACATAGGCTAAAAAAACGGGCACACCGCGGTACATTGGAAGTACGGCGCAGCTTGCGCTATGCTGATGATACGTCCGCCTTTTCATATATTCATATAGAGATAGACGGGAGGATTAATATCGTTTAATCATGATGATGTGGTGTCTTGGAAGCCGTCTCTATAATAAAAAATGTCCGGACTCATGGATCTTTATATTAACTGTTATACAACACTCAGCCGGAAACAGTGCTTATGTACATAACTTCTGGAAAACATAATGACCTTATCTTTGGGGACGCAGAGTTGTCATATCTTGAAGAGCTACTTTGTTCGATAGATAAGAATCTTTCCGATATCAACCTAAGGATTAAACATTCTATTGATCCTGAAAGTGATGGCCTGTGTGATAAAGGCGAGTACTTTATCGGTGCTGGCTTTTGCGCGATGCAGCGGTATTTGGCTGACGTT
>JAKAVW010000137.1:5875-7845 GCA_021827445.1 Pseudomonadota bacterium | reverse complement strand
AGAAAATGTGAGATATTCGAGAACAGCAAGCATGATAAACAATAAAGTATAGAATATTTTTATGAGAGCCGTTCGCCCCAGAACAATTAACCACAAAGTTGCCCCGGCCAGAAACGCAATAAAAAACCCATATGAACCTATCTGTGAAAATATTGAAATTGGCCTAACTAGACCAAAGAAATAATAATTTCCGCTTCCAACTGTTCTCATATAATCAAGAAAAAAACCAGAATATCCTTTCAATGACTGATACATTGCAACACAAACGGAAACAATACCTAGAAATATAAACATTTTACTTGCCAACCCTTGAGATAGTCTTGTTTTTGTTGTTGCCACCATGGCGACAAGAAGGTAGTATAACGTTGGTGTTACCGCCAAAAGAACCGCCCCTCTAAAGCCGAGTTCTTGCCTTTGGTAGTTTACGATCGAAACCATTGCGCTAAAAAAGCTAAGAAAAAATAAGCCTCCCCACGCAGCTGAAAGCGGTTCTCTTATAACTCTCCCTTTTGAGACAATAATTAGCGCGAGAAAGAAAAAAAAGAAAACAAGTGGCATATGTACAGAAAATATTTTTTCTCGAAATAAAGCCAGTTGTAATATCCATGATATTCCAGTAAAAAATAAAAAAGACCATATTGTTAAGAAAACTATATTTTTAAATAATTCTTTGTTTTTTTGTTGTGTAATACAGATGTGGTCTAGGATTTTGCGTTTTCCTCTGTGACTCCGGTCGTTTTCAGAAATTGCCGTATATTTAGTGCTCATAAGGCATCCATGAAGTATAAAATTTGTTGGCGATCAATACATCTAAAAGCTGCCGCGTGCTCTCTGCCCAGGAATACCAAGGCATTGATCGTGATGTTGGGATTGTTCCCTCTGAGAAAAGAAAGATCCATTGTTGTATAGCTTGGGCTAATTCTTCTGAACTCTCACCTTGGAAATAGTAAGCGTGTTTGCCCGCCACTTCCTTGAAGACGAGAATGTCTCGAGCAATAATAGGCAAACTTTGGCGCGCGGCCTCAATTAGTGGCAAGCCAAAACCCTCCGCAAGGGACGCGGCGAGCAGGGCGGAAGAATGAGCGTAGAGTTGAAGTAGGAGCGTGTCACTCGCTTCCTCCAGCCAAAACAAGCGTTGGTTGCATTCTGGATGACGACGTAACTCGCGCGCAAGGCGCTGGGAACGCCAGCCTTCCTTGCCAACAATGACTAGGTTGAGGTCAACTCCCCCCTTCCAGAGCAATTCCATTGCTGCTAGCGCCTGAGCATGGCCTTTGCGCGGTTCCAAGGTGCCTACCATGAGCAGGGTAGGGCGGGCTTTACAAGCAGTGAGTACATCTACCCCTTCACCTTCTGGACCTTGGCTGGGTTGACTCGCCTCGATGTCGGCACCGAGGTGAAAGTAGCCTATGGGCAGGGGACGATCACGTTGTCCAGGATGATCTTGCAGCCAGCCATGCACCTCGTCGGCTACGGCGCGGGAGTCGCAAACAATTGCATCAGCCGTCAGTATTACGCCTCTAAACCAATCAGCAAAACCAAGTTGGTAGGCTTTGGGAAGTAAATCTGGGTGATTGAGTGCAATGATATCGTAGATAGTAAAAATCACCCGCAACCCTCGCTTTTGAAGGACAGTCAATGTCGCAAAGGGATAGGTTAAGTGGAGGTCAGGGCAGTAAAAAATGTCTCCTGGATTCACAGACACTGCAGAATCTTCACGTTCTTTGGGGTTCTTACCCATCATAGCGTTAATAAACGTGCGCGCATAACGGAGTTGACCCGCTGCATCTGCATAGACCGGCTCGACGACGTAGCCTGCAGGCGGGTTGCTGAGTAGCTCTTGCAAGATGCTACGCACTACACGCTGAATCCCAGTATGTACGTCACGTAACACCAGTTCGGATACATCTATTAGCATCTGGTGGTCAGCACAAATGATTGTAGATACCTTCTGGATACTTTCATCTACG
>JAKAVW010000137.1:0-5865 GCA_021827445.1 Pseudomonadota bacterium | reverse complement strand
TTTGTTACGCTATGGTTGATGAGTTTCTTTTTGAGCAAATAAATCCACACCCGCACTTCTTCTTCAAGCGTTGGGAATGGGCGTAGAAGTCTCCGTGCGCCAGCAACCGCCCGAGGATTTGCCAGTATAGTACGTATCAACTTTTTAGCAGGCGCTTTCAAAATACTGATCCAGTAGATTTACGCCCGAGCACAGCATAGGAAAAATAGGCCCTTGTAGGATCAACGGACTGTTCATGGCTGAAGGCCAGGGGAGCCGTATACATCACTTGCACGCCTTCGAATCCATGCCATTGCGTTAGAAATACCAAAAAGTCAGATGGAACTGGGCGGGTATGGGTAGGGTCGCTATAGAAACTGTTGAAGGCTAATGGGTGCTTGATGTTGATGGTTTCCAGCAGCACCACGCCATCCTGCGCTAATGCCCTGTAAATTGCAGACAAGAGTGGGGCGAGAGAGTCTGGGGGAATATGTTCGATAACTTCGATCAGCGAAATTCCGGAAAAACACTCGCGATGCTCGTGCAAATAGCTGAGGGCATCAGCACAGCAAGCGTTAAGGCCACGTTCTTTTGCCCTGGCGACTTCAGTAGCATTGCTGTCGATACCTTGCGCGGGAATGCCGTTGGTGCTCAGAAACTGGATAAATTCACCGGCGCCGCAGCCAATATCCAGAAATGGCAAGTCACTGCCTTTGGGTAGGTGAGGTAAGTAGGCGGCGTATTGCTGTGCCAAGCCTTGTTCATAACCATCGGCCCAGATTTCGCTAAAATAACTATAAAACTGCTCCTCGCGGCGATCAGGGTCAGGAGCGTGGCCAACGCGTGCTATGGCGCGTTCCAGAAATGGTTCCGCGGCTAAGGTGTGGGAGAATGGTAAGGGGTAACTACTCCGCCCCAGCAGCGCCGCAAACCACTTGAGCGGGCCAAACAAGGGTGTTTTGCGGATGGCCGCTTTGATTCTGTTCACGGGGGCAGTCATGCTACTACTCCGAAAAATGGGGGGACAGCGGGGGCTTTCGCCAGAATATCATGCGAAGGCGTAGCGCTTCCGGTAACAGGTAATAGGACATACCTAGGGAAACAGAAAAAATAGCGCCCCCCATTGAAAGATCCATGGCAATGGGCGGCGCGGCAAAAGCCATGAGCGCGGCGGCGATGACGGGGACCACGGTTAGGCTGATGGCTCGCCCGTAGGTTTTGGTGGTCCCCGTGGCCACGAAACAAAAAATGGCGTCCGCGCTGCTCCGTATCGCCCAGGCCAGCGCCGCTCCCACGATGCCCAGCCAGGCGATCAATGCCCAGAGAATGAGCAGAAAGGGCGCGAGCTCCGCCAGATAAAACTTGGTCATGAGATCGGGACGCCCTTGGGCGGGCATGTATGCGTAGGGGATATAAGCAGGGCCATTGATCCAGATGCCGAGCAGCAAAATGATGGCCACCGGGGCCATCTTCGCCGCGAGGTCCGCGCCGATCCAGAGGATGAGGAAGGGATGCATGAGCAGGATGGCGAGGACGATGAAGGGGGTCTGGATGGCGATAAGAGCGGTGACGGCTTGGCGCAAGAGCCCTTTGGCGTCCTCCCCTTGCGCCTGCGAAAAACGCGGGAAAAGGGTGGTGCTGAGGGCATAGGGCAGATAGGTGAGGCGTTGGGTGAGGTTGAAGGGAACGGTGTAGGCGGTGACGGCGGCGGCGCCGAGTCGGGCGCCGATGACGAGGCGATCAACGATGGTGAGCAGCGGAATGACGGCCCCGGAAACGCTGATCCAGCCGCCAAAGCGCAGCAATGGGCCGATCTCTGCGCGATGCGGGACGGGCCATCCCACAAAAGGCAGTCTCTGCGCGGTCATCCAGAACATGACCAACACGCCCACCAAGCGTCCGGCGAGGGCAGCGGCGATGAGCGCGGCGATGCTGCCATGGCCGAGGGCGACGCTGAGGAGCGGGAAGGTCTGTAGGCCGATGACGCCGATGATCTGGCTGGCATTCAGGGAGAGAAATGCCTGACGGGCCTCGAGGGCGCCCGCCAGGACGGAGATGAGGGCAACCAGGGGAACGATGGCGGCGAGCCAGGGAATGGCCTTCTGAGCCTCGCCGCGCAACGCGGCCGGGATCTGGAAAATCTCCGCAAAGAGCCAGTGGCCGAGGAAATAGAGGATGATGCCGCCCAATATACCCATGCCCGCGCTGAGAATAAAGGCGGTCCAGAAGGTGCGGTTGCGCTCCTCGTTGCTTTCCTGGCGGGCAACCCGCTGTGCCACCGCGCGCCCAAGTCCGAGATCAAAGGCGCCAAAATAGCCGAGCAGGGTGAAGGCAAGGAGTAGGACGCCATAACGGACTTCACCGATCCAACGCAGATAAAGGGGGACCGTGGCCAGAGAAACCACGGTGGGGATGAGCAGACCCGCCAGATTGATGAGGGTGGACCGGGCGATGCGGGGGGAGTGTGTTGCTGTCATGCAGGCGTAGGACCCCGCGTAGCGGCGGGGATCTTCACAACCGTACTCCCCTCGCCCAGGGCGATATCATGGATGAGCAGAGGGCGCAGGTTGGGGGCAAGGAGAAAAACATCGACTTTGCGCCCGTGCATCTTCCGCTGCAGGCGGGCGGACAGTTGGGCGGCAAGGAAAGCGGGATTGTCGATGGGAGAGTCGGACTCGACGAGCAGGTCCACATCGCCGCCCAGCTTGCGGTCATCCACCCGCGAGCCGAGAGGTCTTCGTAGGACGCGAGGCGCTCGGCGGTGGTCACGCCGCCCCCCTCCCGGCATCGAGGCCTGACGCGGCAAGATCGTCCACTTCCCGGCGCAGGGCGGCGATCTCCGCCCGGAGGGCGTCGTATTCGGCCATTTTCCGGTGCAGAAAGCGGACGGTGACCCGTGCCTTTTCCTGGACGCCTTCGGGCGTCAGCAGGTAGGCGTAGACGCCCTTGTTCGGGTTGCTACGAAAATTCCCCATCTTGACCAAGCCCTTATCCACAAGAGCCTTGAGACAATAATTGGCTTTGCCTAGGCTGACGCCCATGGCGGCGGCCAGCTCGCGCTGGGTGCTCTCGGGCTGCTCCGTGAGGAGCTTGAGTAAATGATAGCTCGTGGCGTCGTCGAGCATGGGCTTGTTCAAGTGGTGAACTTGCGGGTAGCGTAGGGAGTCCGGCGGGCGGTGTCAAGGCGTACAGTCCGGGCACCCGCAGGGCCGTTACGCCGACTGTTTGCGGAACGCGTTTTGCAGGAGTGCGAGAAACACGCCCAGCATCAGACCGCCCAGACCGGCCAGCACCAGAATCAGCCCGCGTTTGGGCGCGATCGGGATAGGGTCATAACGAGGTGACAGGGTTTGCACCGTGGGACTGGTGTTATTGGGCGTCAGTGCGTTTTCCATCTTGGCGATGCTGGCTTGTACCGAGGTAAGCGCGTCGGTGCGCCGAAACTGCTCCAGCAACAGCAAAGCCGACGTCGAACCGACCTGCCCTTTGCCACTCTTGGTATCCAGGGAGGTGCGCATGCCCTGATACTGCGCCTGCAACTGTGCCAATTGCGCTTGGCGGGCGCCCACGATTTGCTGATAGCGTTGTTGATCCTCCGCCAGCAGTCGCTGGATGACCCCCTGCAGATACTGTTGCGCCTCTTGCGGCGAACGGCCTTGGGCTTCCAGGGTCAGGATGGAGCCGTCAGCCTTGTCCGGCGTCACGGCGTACAGCTTGGGCATCTGCTTTTTTGCCTGCTCGGTATTGACCGGAGTGTATTGATTCATCAGACGACTGGCCAACTGCAGGCCGTTGTCCACAGGCTGTCCGGCCACCTTCCCGATCTGCACCATTGCCCGGCTCTCATAAACCGTGGTCGCCAGACTCACATAGGCTGCCGCCAGCCCCAGGCAGACCACCGTGCTGAGAAATACCAGCCATTTGCGTTTGGCGATGATCTCCCACAGGTCGCGCAGGCTGATCTCGTCCTCGGAAATGGCGTAAGCGGCATTTGCGCGTTGGGGCTGTCCGGCTCCGGCTTCGTCTTCTAACGGCATGCTGTATCCTCTGACATCAGTACAGCCGCTTAGTGTAGCAGCTAAATATCGCGCCTTGTACCGGCCCGGCCCTCCGCGGCTTGTGTGGCGGTTGCGGTTGCGGTTGCATAAAAGAGTTCGCCTGCCTAGACTGACCATTGGCTAATGGATAGCGTAGCCTGCCGGTGTTACGGCGTAACGATGTGCAGACGATTGCGGAAAAGACCGTGAGGGCCGGGGAGGTAACCCATGGAGAAGAGAGAGGCTATGACCAGGCTCGAACGCATTCTGCGGAAACATGCCGAACAGCGCCGCGCAACTGCCCTGCTGAGGGCCGCGACTGCTGTCGATAGATTACAAAATATGGGCATCAAGGTGCAGATCATCGGCTCGTTGGCGGAAGGCCGCTTCCAGGCGCACTCGGATGTGGATTTCCTCATTGAGCGCTTGGCGGCCCCCTCGCAGAGATACACGCTGGAGAGCGTTGTGGAAGATGTGCTGCAAGACATTCCGTTTGACGTGGTATACGCCGACGAGGTGCGGTGGAGTGATCAGTAGGCATCCCCTGTTCATTCTCCTCGACAAAGAACTGAATGACATCGTGCAGGAGTCCAACTACCTGCTCTCGGCGCAAGACGCGCTCCATAAAGATCTGCCCGCCGTCCACCCACAGTTGGATCAAATTGTCTATATCGCCATGGCCTCCACCATCGAAAAACTCTACAGCGGAATGGAGAAATGCTTGCAAAGGATCGCCGCCAATGTGGACGAATTCAGCCCAAAAGGGGATAGCTGGCACAAGGATCTGATCGACCAGATGGAGATCGCCACCGAAGACCGGCCGGCGGTGCTCTCTCACGACACAGCCAATGCGCTCCATATGTTCAGGGCATTCCGGCATCGAGAGCGCAATATCTACGGAAGCGTGCTGGACCGGCAGCGAATCCTTGCATTAACGGAAGACTCGCTCGCGCTGTTAAAAGCCTTCCGGGACGATATCAGCAAATTCGAGAGGGCCATGGGTGAGGAATAATCCCATGGGCGGGGATGGATATTAAAGGGATCGGAGAGGTTTCTTGCGCGCCGCATTGCTATTGTCTCTGGCTACGGGCTACAATTCCCCCAAATTTTCGCTGGGGGTTGAAGATATGCGTTCTGATTTTCTGAAGGTGGTGGTTGCGGCGGCTGGAGCACTGGTGCTGGCGGGCTGTGCGCACAACGTGGGGAGCGGGACGCCCACGACGGCTGGCGCGGTGGCGCCCGCCAACTCGGCGGCCACGGCCGGTCTTGCCGGCGAGGGCATCAATGGCCAGAACCTCAATGCCAACGGACCCATCGGTGGTGGCAGCAGCGGCCTGAGTGCCGCTGAACTGGCCGCTTTGCCCCAGAACTTGCGGGTACATTTCGCATTTAACAGCGGTGCCATGGATGCGCAGGCGCAACAGATCGCCACCCAGAACGCGCAGTTCATGGTGGCCCATCCCCATGTCCAGGTGCGCCTGGAGGGAAATACCGATGATCGCGGCACCCAGGAGTACAACCTGGCCCTCGGCGAACAGCGCGCCGAGACGGTGAAGCAGTTCCTGCAATCCCAGGGCGTCAGCGCGGCGCGGGTCAGCACCGTGAGTTTCGGCAAGGACAATCCCTTGTGTACCACCAACGACTCCGCCTGCTGGGCCAGAAACCGCCGCGTGGACTTCGTTTATAGCGGTGGCTATAACGGCTGAACACCAAGGAGCGTATGCGGATGAAACGCTGGCATCTTTTCCCCGTCCTTTCCTTACTATGCCTGAGCCCCTTCGCACAGGCCGAGTCAACCGGCGAGAAAGTGCTGCAGTTGCAACAGCAGATGGCGGTCATGCAGGGCGAA
>JAKAVW010000136.1 GCA_021827445.1 Pseudomonadota bacterium | reverse complement strand
GGCCATGGGCGCGCAGGTCGCCGAACCTGATTCGACAGTGGTCTGTATAACCGGTGATGGCAGTATCCAGATGAATATTCAGGAATTGTCCACCTGCCTCCAGCATCATTTGCCCGTTAAGGTGGCATGTCTCAACAATCATTATCTGGGGATGGTGCGCCAGTGGCAGGAGTTCTTCTATGAAAATCGTTACGCTATGAGCTATGTGGATGCCTTGCCGGACTTCGTGAAATTGGCGGAAGCCTATGGTCATATCGGCCTGCGCGCGGATACGCCCGCCGATGTGGAGCCGGTGATTCGTGAGGCGTTGCGTCTTAAGGACCGTATGGTGTTCATGGATTTCCAGGTGGATCCGACCGAAAATGTTTACCCCATGGTGCCCGCAGGCGCGGCCCTTTCCGAAATGATTTTGGTGTAACCCATGCGCCATATCATCTCCATCTTGCTGGAAAACGAAGCGGGTGCCTTGTCGCGGGTGGCAGGACTGTTCTCGGCGCGCGGTTATAATATCGAAGCGATGACCGTCGCGCCGACCCACGATCCGAGTATTTCGCGGATGACCGTGGCGACGCGTGGCTCCGAAGAAATTATGGAACAGGTCCTCAAACAGTTGAACAAACTGGTGGAAGTCATACGCGTGCACGACCTGACTGAAGGCCCGCACATTGAGCGCGAGCTGATGCTGATCAAGGTCCATGCCGTAGGGCAGGATCGCGAGGAGGTCAAAAGGCTGTCGGATGTTTTCCGGGGGCGCATCATTGACGTGACGGACCGCTCCTACACTATGGAACTGACGGGTACCGGCGAGAAGCTGGATGCCTTTATCCATGCTCTGGACCCCGGTATGGTCATTGAAGTGGTCCGCAGCGGTGCCAGCGCCATCAGTCGTGGTGCCAAGGCAATCTAATCCATAAATAAAAATTTACAATCACTTAACCAGATATCAAGAGGTTTCACATGAAGGTTTATTACGATAACGATGCCGATCTCGCCCTGATCCAGAAGAAGCAAGTGGCCATCATCGGCTACGGTTCCCAGGGGCACGCCCACGCCTTGAATCTCAAGGATTCCGGCGTCAGCGTGGTCGTTGGTTTGCGCAAGGATTCTTCCTCCTGGGAGAAGGCCAGTAAGGCCGGATTGGCGGTCAAGGAAGTCGCCGCGGCCGTGGCGGCAGCCGATGTGATCATGATCCTGACCCCCGATGAAGGCCAGGGTGCGCTATATCGCGATGAAATCGCACCCAACATCAAGCAGGGTGCGGCACTGGTGTTTGCCCATGGCTTTAACGTCCACTTCGGTCAGATTCATCCGCGTGCCGATCTGGACTGCTTCCTGGTGGCGCCCAAGGGTCCGGGACATCTGGTGCGTTCCACCTACACCCAGGGTGGCGGCGTGCCCAGCCTGATTGCGGTGCATCAGGATGCCAGCGGCAATGCCACCCATATTGCGCTGTCCTATGCCAAGGCCAATGGTGGCACCCGTGCCGGCGTGATCGAGACCAGCTTTCGGGAAGAGACCGAAACCGATCTTTTCGGTGAGCAGGCGGTGCTTTGTGGTGGCGCCACGGCGTTGGTGCAGGCGGGCTTCGAGACGCTGGTGGAGGCTGGTTATGCGCCGGAAATGGCCTACTTTGAGTGTCTGCACGAGCTGAAGCTGATTGTCGACCTCATGTATGAAGGTGGCATCAGCAATATGCGCTACTCCATTTCCAACACGGCTGAGTATGGTGACCTGACTCGTGGCCCACGCGTGGTCAATGCCGATACCAAGGCGGAGATGAAGAAAATCCTGACGGAAATTCAGAATGGCGCATTCGCCAGGGAATTCATCCTGGAGAATCAGGCGGGCAAGCCGACCATGCAGGCCATGCGCCGGATGGGTGCCGAGCATCCCATCGAAGTGGTAGGTAATAAGCTGCGTTCCATGATGACCTGGATTGGTCAGAACCGGATCGTGGACCGTTCGCGTAACTAAGTTCGCGACCGGGCCGGCGCCGATCTGCACGGGGTGGAATGGCTGTGGGCAAAAAGCAATTTGCCTGTGGTGATTCCGCCCTTTTATCGTTGTCCGGCTCCTGATACGCTCCGCGCATGAAAACCGATTATCCTTATCCTGTACTGGCGCGCGAAGGCTGGCCTTTTTTGGCCTTGTTCTTAGGTGTCGCCATTGTGCTGCAGATGGTTACGAATGGCTGGTGGGCGTCGCCCTTTTATCTGCTTTTTCTCTTCAGCCTCCAGTTTTTCCGTGATCCGCGGCGACCCCTGCCGACGTTATCGGAAAGATCGGTGGTATGCCCCGCAGATGGCAGGGTGATTGCTGTTGAGCAGGTTGATGACCCCTATCTTTCCCGCCCTGCGCTCAAGATCAGTATTTTTATGAATGTGTTTGATGTGCATGTGAATCGCATGCCGGTTAAGGGACAGGTGCAGAAGGTCTGGTATTTTCCGGGTAAATTCTTCAATGCCGCCCTCGACAAGGCGTCTTTGGAGAATGAACGCAATGCCCTTTGGGTGAAAACCGACGATGGCAGTGACGTGACCGTCGTGCAGGTGGCGGGGTTGGTCGCACGGCGTATTGTCTGTTACGTCAGCGCGGAAGTTGCGGAGAGCGCGGTAACCGCAGGACAGCGCTTCGGATTTATCCGCTTTGGTTCGCGGGTGGATACCTACCTGCCGTTCAGTGCCCAGCCCTTGGTGGTCGTAGGAGAGCGGGTGCGATCAGGTGCCCAGTGTATCGCGACCTTGGGTGTCCAGCAGCCATGAACCCCAGATATCCGCGCCGTGGGGTTTATGTCCTGCCCAACCTCTTTACCACGGCCAGCCTGTTTGCCGGTTTTTACTCCATCATTGCCTCCATCAATGGTCATTACCGGGTGGCGGCCATCGTCATATTTATTGCCATGATTCTCGACGGGCTGGATGGGCGCGTGGCAAGGATGACCCATACAGAAAGCGCATTCGGCGCGGAGTATGATTCATTGGCGGATGTGATTGCCTTTGGTATGGCGCCGGCCATTTTGGTATTTCTGTGGGGGCTGCAGGATTTCGGCAATTTCGGGTGGCTGGGGGCCTTTGTCTATACTGCATGTGGTGCCCTGCGCCTGGCCCGCTTTAACACTCAGGTGCATAGCGCATCCAAGCGCTATTTCCAAGGCTTGCCCATACCCACGGCGGCGGCGGTGCTGGCCAGTCTGGTCTGGGTGGCCGTAGGGGAGGGGTATCCCTGGCTGACGCAGATTAGCGAGTATCTGGCGCTGGGACTGGTCTACACGTTGGGCCTGTTGATGGTCAGTAATGTCCGCTTCCGCAGCTTCAAGGATTTTGACCTGCACGGGCGAGTGCCTTTTGCATTGGCCATTATCGTGGTGCTGGCTGTTGCCTTGGTCGCCGTGCATCCGCCGCTGGTACTGTTTGTCGCTGTGATTTCCTACGTGGTGGTAGGACTGTTGCTGACCCTGTGGCAAATCCGCAGCCGCCGTACTCAGCGTCGGCGCGGTAGTTCTGGTCACTGACTTGCCGATACCGTGATACCGTGGCTTCGCCCCAATGCAGGGCGTATAAGCGACTGCACTACTTCTTTCCACCCATGGCGAAATTGCATGTCTACCCCGAATTCCGCGATTGATATCGGAAGCGGGTGCTCAAGTATCGCAGGTCTGGCATCCGAGGACTGACAGATTTGTCAGCAAACAATGCATCTCTGGGCTAAATCGCTCTTCGCATGCCCGTCGTGCGATACATCGAGGCCAATCTCCAACATCAATCGCGGGGATTGGGGTTGCCTTTCCTGTTTTGGTGCGCAATATAGATCATATCTATCATAGCGCATGTCCACTTCTAGCCGATGGGTAACAAAAAGACCGCCGCCCACATAGTATCCATTGGCAGTGTTGCTGCTACCTGGGTAGACCGATGGCTCATATAATACAGGTGGCATGTTTGCAGTTTCATTGAAAGCAGCGGGACCGGTGATCATGCCGGACCCACGCATATACTCAAATTTTACCCACCGGCCCCAGGGATGCATAAAATTTTGCATATAAGTTAAGCCTAAGCCGCTTCTTGAAAGAGAATAGGTGTGCCCGTTAAAAAGAGGATTGGCATGCTGATACCATAAAAATCCCGTTATATCACTACGGAATGGACCATGCCCCCCCGAAAATATAGGATTCCTGAATCCGTCCAGCAACAAAGGGGCCATTCGATTCATTAGAAGCGAGCGGTGGTCCATAATTACCGACAAAGGCCCCATAGGCAAACTGCCATGGTCCGTTGCGGAACCAGTCGGTGGCTTCAACACCCGTGTTGCGGAAGGGATCAATGCCCTGATAGTCAGATGATGGAACCAGAAAGCCGCCATTTCCGTTCGGCGTATAAGATGTTAACGGACTTGGGTTATAATATGGTTGGAGCATCAGTTGGGCGCTGACCACGGAAAAACCGGTGAATTGGTAATCCATATAACCCTCCATAGCGGCTTCCGACCCAGGAGGAGCCATGACACCTGCAGCTATCCTGACGCCTGGAATATAGCTGAATGTAGCCGCCGCGTTGATGATTTTTGGTATATATTTTCCATCTGGGGAAACATATAAATTGTTGCCAAACTCTATTCCCAGGAAGTAACTGATATGTTTGTTGATCATTCCACGTGCCATCAACCGCGCATATAGCATACTGAAGCTATTGTGCGACGTAAATTGTGGAGCAATCAGGTTGGCCAGTGGTACTTGCCCATTAGCGGCTGCCGTGCCGCCAGTGTAAGTATAGGTCGGTCCCAAATATCCGTATATCGCTAACGCATGAGAAGTCGGCGGCTCATTTAACAGTTTGAACCAGTTTGCCGCTGACGCTGGCGTAGATAATAAAGAAAACACTGTGCTAGCTATAGCCATGGACATACCCAACCGAATCGTGCCCTTAACATATGACATATAAGTATCGCCTCCCATGATGTAATCTAATATTCATTATTCTGAATAAGCTAATAAAACATATTCGCTACGTATCTTCGTTTGCTCAGCGGTAGACACAATTTCCCAACATGCAGGTCAAGCATCCAATCATATCGGAATGTCTATCCAACTTGATGTACACCGTAGCGTAGCATTGCACAGATCGCAATAACGTTTCCGTGACTTAATCACCATACAAAATGTTTTTGAGAAATTTTCTGTAGGCTTCGTGATGGCCGACAACCTTATTGGCGACTCGAATGAT
Source organism: Pseudomonadota bacterium (assembly GCA_021827445.1). GTDB lineage: Bacteria > Pseudomonadota > Gammaproteobacteria > Acidithiobacillales > Acidithiobacillaceae > Acidithiobacillus. The sequence goes on along the minus strand of JAKAVW010000136.1, from coordinate 2,647 downwards.
TCTATATATATGAAAAATATTACGATTATACCCGATCCACAAAGAAGGCGGTGGCAGGCCTGAATTCCTCTGCAGTCATATGTAAGAGAATCTCCGTGTGGGATACGACTACGAGAAAAGGACCCTGTAACGAGCGTGCAAGGAGCCCCACGAGATCTGCGATAATTACTACTGGACAAGATGGTTGACGTCGAACACGAAGCAGAGCAATGTTTTAGTCGCTCTCAACCACTATATTCAGATGATAGGAGATAACCATGAATATGCAATGGCTCAAAAAAACCACCAATATCGTAGTAGCGCTATGCATTCCCGCCTTGTCCACTCTGCCCGCCCAAGCCATGGCGGCAACCCCTAGCATGAAAGCGCATGCATATTTCAAGAAACACTCCCTCGGGTTTCCGGAGATCTTTTACAGGTATCATCCGGGACCTCATTGGGATCTGGTACATGCTTCAGCTCTGCACTTGGCACCTGCACAGATCCGGCAGGAAAAAATTCTGGCGGAAGAAATGATGCATGACACTCAGCATGGAATAATGACTCTCAAAGCGGCCTATAAGCGGTATAAAGCTGATGCTAGAATGCCTAATCCATCAACCCAGGTGCTCATACAGGATGTTAAGGAAATTGGGCAAGCTCAAGCTTATCTTGGCTACGAAATGATTCCATATCATTTAGAAGGATACCAACTCTTAGATACTGCTCAGCAAGCGACCTATCATCGCCTTGCACATCAAAACTGGATACAGATGATGAAAATGATGCACCACTAAAGATATATTGAACTACAATCGACAACCGGATAGCTGAATTGAAAAATCTAATTCGTCCACGTTGTCTCCATTCCACCACTCGGAGGGCGCCGAGTCCTCCCGCTCGTCCGCGAGAACGGCGCCCTGGCACGATGCCGGATTCTCCTCGCGGGCCTGCAGCAGCTCGGCGGAATCCACCGTCAAGGAAAGGTGGGGGCGCGCCTGCCGCAAACGCTGCAGTACCTGGCGCAGATAGGTCGAGGCGTGCGCCGGATCCGCACTGGAAAACAGTAGGGAGGCCAGTTCCCGGCGCGTGTCTGGGTGGACGGGCAGATAGACCAGCAGGTGCTCGGCGTGCCCGATCCCAGCCACAAGGGACGACCTGTCGCCTCCAGTTGGGAGATTTCTCACTCGAATGTTTGAAGGGAACGAACAGATGATGGGCGATGACACCGATCCGGAAGAAGGCGGCATTGGCGCTCTCCTGACCGCAAGGCATCCGTTCCATGCCAAAGCCGATTTTGAGTTCCTTGATGCCGTTTTCGGAGTGTTCGCCCCGCTGGCGGTACCAGATCAGTACGTCGGTTGTACTGCCGGGCGGTTGCTGGCGCTGACGTGGTAACGGGGGCCGCCTTCTTCCAGTAGGTCCGCCTGATGAAAATAACGCACAACGATCAGGCGAAAGGCCTTGTGGGTGGCTTCCATGCTATGCACGGTCTTTGCCACGGCACAGTCCGTAGCGGGTTCCAGGCGGATTCGGAAATCGCAGCGATAGCCGCCAGGGTCAGGGCATCCAGTCTACCGCCGATGGCGAAGGTCTTGCGGTCTGTTCGCAGTCATTATTACCGTAGTTATTTACGCCTCGTCGTCTCCGAGAGTTCGCTTTTGCCGGGGTCACGATGCTCCCGTCCTTCCGTACCCTTGTCCGAGTGCGCCGTGACTCCGGCCGCGACATTCAGGTCCGGTTGAAGGGCCTGGTATTCCGACTCGGTGAATCCCTTGTGACCGTGGATCATGGCCGATATCAAGCCGTGGCGGCCCGCGATCTCGTGGGCGATCACGAGCACCACATGGACAATGACGAAGGCAAGCAACAGAAAGAAACCCCATTCATGCATCACCATCAATGGGGAATTCATCGCTTCACTACCCGGCATGAGCGAGAGACTGATACCCAAGGCGATCTGCGCCACGGCAATCAGGAAAAAGGCGAGATAGGCGGGGCCGGCGAAGGCGTTATGTCCCCGATAGGCCGAGATCGGGCGACGAAAACCGCTCAGGTAGCAAAAGAGGGTTTCCCGCCAGATGCGGCGCTGGGCTGGCGTCAGGGGCAAGAGGTCGCGCCAGCGCGCCGCCGGTGGACCGACAAAGAGCCAGATGATGCGTAGCACCAGCCCGGCGGCGAAAGCGTAGCCGCCGTAATAGTGAACGATGTCGATCTTTCCCATCAGGACATTGGACATGTCATTGCCCAGGGTCAGGAGAATTGTCCCTGAGGTGAATTGCGCCATCATGGCAAGCGCCAGCCACCAATGAAGGCCCCGCAGCAGCGGGTCCCAGACAGGGTGCAGGATATAGCGGGTGTCCGTTGCCAACATCATTACTTCCTCCTCATCCGTAGCCTCATCAGCGTAGGCCAAATCGCCGCTTCTGCCACAGGGCGTAAAGGGCAGGAATTACCAGCAAGGCCAGCAACGCGGCGCTGAACATGCCACCCACCATGGGGGCGGCAATGCGCTTCATCACATCGGCACCGGCGCCATGGCTGAACATGATGGGTAAGAGGCCACCCACCACCAGGGTCAAGGTCATGGCCAGGGGCCGTAGGCGCAGCATGGTCCCCTCGATGACGGCAAGCCGAAGGTCATGCCAGGTCCGCAAGGCGTCACGCG
>JAKAVW010000135.1 GCA_021827445.1 Pseudomonadota bacterium | reverse complement strand
TCTGCCGCACCGCCGCCATGGCTGATAGGGTTGCTGAGGGCGTCGGGGGCAGGGATTTGCATCAGGGTATAGAGTTTGCGGAGGTTGAGGCGATACAGATGGTCGAAATCTCGGACGGAGTCCGAGGGGTTGTAGTCGCCGAACCACCAGAACCAGTCGGAACCTTCACAGCGGCCGAGCTGTTCGATGATTTGGGCCTGTTGTTCTGGGGAGAACTCCCCAAGATGTCTGTCCACATCCTGTTTGGCGGTGCAGAGCAGATCCCATGCGCGGTTTTTAGCGGGGTCGCCAATCCAGGTGCTGAAGCTGCCGTAGACCCAACTCCCCGCGGCCAGTCGGGGTATGCTCTTCATGTCGTCGGGATGGTGGCTGACAAAGTCGCTGAAGGTGCACATCCGGATGTGCGGATGATTAGCCAGCGACTTATAGAGCTCCGAGAGAAAATAATAGCCATTATAAGGATAATATTCCCAGGCGTTTTCGCCATCGAGAATAATGCTGACGACCGGATTTTCCTCGTGCTCCGTCTGCCGCCAGATGGCCTCCAGTTTGTGGATAAAGTCCGTGACCGCATCATGCCCGGACCAGGTTTTGTAATCGAAGCCGATGGTGTCGGAGAGCGCGTCATCGCGGAAAAAAAGTGCGGGTCCTTTCCCCTGCAGTTGATAGGGACGGTACAAGTATTCCGCCCGGCCGCGGGGGCCGCTGTCATCGTCGCTGAGCAGCAGGCTATGGGCCAGTACGCCTTCACCGGAAGCGGTCCAGCGCACCCCGGCGCTGCCGAGCATTTCGACAAAGGCGGCAGAGACGCCCCCTTCGGCAGGCCACATACCCTGCGCCAGCACTCCAAAATGCCGGGGATGGCTCTGTTGTGCCTGGTCGATGTGCCAGCGCGCGCGCTCAGCCCCGCCGGGGTAGGCCGGGCAGTCGGGCAGCAGCGCATCCGCTACCGCTTCTCGCGCGGCGTTGAAGTCGAGCAGCAGCGGACCGATGGGATGGTAGTAGGGGGTGGTGGAAATCTCAATGCGTCCGGCTTCTGCCAGGGCGCGATAGCGGGGAATCAGTCCGCCAATCAGTTCCCCGAGAAACTGGACGAGTTGCTGGCGGTCTTCCCGGCTGAAACCGTGTCCCTTGGCAAAAAGTGATCGCAGGAAAGGGCTGCCGCGGCGCACGGTCTCCCCTGTCCAGGCCAGGTGATACCAGACCAGAAGATCCGCGAGGTATTGTACGGAGAGGTAATCCGCCATTTCCTTGACGTCCTCCAGCATCAACTGGTAAATGTCATGCAGGCGACGATAATCCGGGAAGGGGTTGAGCATGTGCTCCGGGTCGAGGCGGAAGCATTGCTCCAGAAGAAAATGCCGCTGCTCATTGGACAGCGTCTTGAGGTCGTCCGTGGCGAGCGCTATCAGCAGCGGATCGCGGAACTGCCTGCTCTGAAATTGCGCGCTATAGTCCTGTAACTGCTCGACCAGAATCGGCACACAATTAAACACTCCCCGGGCGAGGGGATTCTCCTCATAGTGGGCGATCATGTCTGAATAGTCTTTGCAGGCGTGCAGGTAGGTCCACGGCAAAGCGTAGAAACCGTCGGCATCGCGGTAATCGGGTTGGTGCATGTGCCAACAGAAAATGACATGAAGCGCGCGCGCCGGGGGCATAGGGATTACCTCACAAAATGCAGTTGCTGGCCCAGTAATTCCGGGGTAATCAGGGTTACGCCGTTGGGCGTGCGATAAAATCGGCGGGCGTCTTCGGCCGGATCTTCACCGACCACAAGTCGGTCCGGGATAATGGTGCCTTTGTCCACGACCACCTTGCGCAGGCGGGCTCCTTCGCCCATGCGCACGTTGGGCAGGATGACCGAGTCTTCAATCAGGGTGCGTCCGTCATTGATCCGCACGTTGGAAAACAGCAGGGAGCGGCGAACGGTGGCCCCGCTGATGATGCAGCCGCCGGAAACAATGCTGTCCAGTGCCATGCCCCGCCGGCCTTCATCGTCGAACACGAATTTGGCTGGCGGTAATTGTTCTTGATAGGTCCAGATCGGCCAGCGGCTGTCATAGAGGTCGAGATCGGGAGTGACGTGTACGAGATCGATATTGGCGGCCCAGTAGGCATCCACCGTGCCCACATCCCGCCAGTAACAGCGGCTGTTGCTTCCCTCGGAACTGGAAATGCAGCTATTACGGAAACGATGCGCGATCACCCGGTAGCGCGGCACCATGTAGGGAATGAGATCGTTACCGAAGTCATGGGCAGAGTCGCGGCTGTCGGAATCGCGGATGAGTTGTTCATAGAGGAAGTCGGTGTTGAACACGTAGATACCCATGCTTGCCAGGGCGCGATTGGGATTGCCCGGGGTGGGGACCGGGTCCTGGGGCTTTTCGGCAAAGGCGGTGACACGATCCTCGCTGTTGACGGTCATCACGCCGAAGGATTTGGCTTCTTCCAGCGGTACCTCAATGCAGGCGACACTCATGTCGGCCTGGCTTTGGACGTGCTCGGCAAGCATCTGTCCATAATCCATTTTATAAATATGATCACCTGCCAGGATAATCACATAGCGTGGACGATGGGCGCGGAGAATGTCGATGTTCTGGAAAATGGCGTCGGCGGTGCCTTTGTACCAGCCGGTGTTCATGCGCTGCTGAGCGGGAAGAATCTCGGTGAACTCGCTGAACTCGCCACGGAGAAAGCCCCAGCCGAGCTGGATATGACGAATGAGGCTATGGGATTTGTACTGGGTGAGGACACCAATGCGACGAATACCGGAGTTGAGACAATTAGAAAGGCAGAAGTCGATGATGCGGAATTTGCCGCCAAAGGGGACGGCGGGTTTGGCGCGCCAGTCGGTCAACGGACCGAGGCGACTGCCGCGTCCCCCGGCGAGTACCAGGGCCAGGGTGTTCTTGGTGAGGTTGCTGACGAAGCGGGGTGAATTGGCTACTCCGAGACTGCCTTCTTCCGACATTACCCTCTCCTTGATTTTGGCATAGACACGAGCTTACCTGCAGTATAGGTGAGACCGGCGATGCACCGGCTTTTAAGGTACTGAACTTAATCGATGGCGGCAAGGACTCTATCAGGTAAGAAAATTGCGCATCGGGCAGAACAGCGCCGCTCTCCGGATGTGTTATGCTCAAGAAGCGTCAGTATGGCGACAAAGCGGGAACGGATTCACCCCGGATAGCGGGTAGAGGAGGGTGCGGTGACGGCAATGCTAAAGCGTGGCAGTACAGCGATCGGTCTGTCCGGCGAAAGCGCAGACTGTTTGGCGATCTGTGAGGCGCGCCATCGGGATCCCTTCGCCTGGCTGGGCCAGCATGTGGCTGGTCAACAATCCGTGCAGAGGGTCTTTCTGCCTGGCGCGTTCCGCGTTGAGATCCAGACGCCGAAGGGATGGATAGCTATGGAGCCGATCCATAGCGACGGCGTCTTTGTACACCATGGTGAGGCACTGCCCCTACCCTACCGCTTGCGCTGGGAGAACCGGCACGGGCTTCACGAGCACTATGATCCCTATGCCTTCGGCCCGGTGCTTGGGGATCTGGAGGTTTATCTCTTCGGCGAGGGACGCCTCTACGAAGCTTATCACCATCTTGGTGCGCACTGCCGCCATCACGAGGGGGTGAATGGGGTATCATTTGCCGTCTGGGCGCCTAACGCCGAGCGCGTCAGCGTCGTTGGCGATTTTAATGATTGGGACGGGCGCTTCCATCCCATGCGCGCGCGCGGCCTGAGCGGTCTTTGGGAATTGTTTATCCCCGACTTGGCGGTTGGCGAAATCTACAAATTCGAGATGCGCCACCGCGATTCCGGAGTGGTGTTTGTCAAGACCGACCCCTACGCCAATGCTTTTGAGCTTAGGCCGAGTACGGCGGCGCGGGTGGTGGAAGATGACCATGTCTGGACCGATCAGGACTGGATGGCGGCGCGGGCGGGCCATGACTGGCAGCACGCCCCCATGAACATCTACGAGGTGCATCTCGGTTCCTGGCAGCGCGATGCGGCGGGCCATTTCCTCAGTTATGAGACGTTGGCGGGGCGCTTGGTAACCTACTGTAAAGACATGGGCTATACCCACATTGAACTGATGCCCGTAATGGAACACCCTCTGGACGAATCCTGGGGCTATCAGGTGAGCGGCTATTTTGCACCTACCAGCCGTTTTGGTAACCCCGATGGCTTCCGTGCCTTCGTGGACCACTTTCACCAGGCGGGTATCGGCGTGCTCCTGGACTGGGTGCCGGGGCATTTCCCCAAGGATGACTGGGGGCTGGCGCGTTTTGACGGCACCGCGCTGTATGAACATGCCGACCCGCGCGAGGGTGAGCACAGCGACTGGGGCACTTACATTTTCAACTTCGGGCGTAATGAGGTGCGCGGTTTTCTGCTGGCCAACGCCTGTTATTGGGCGGACAGTTTCCATATCGACGGGTTGCGCGTGGATGCGGTGGCGTCCCTGCTCTATCGCGATTATTCGCGCCAGGAAGGCGAGTGGATTCCCAATCAGTACGGTGGCCGAGAGAATCTGGAGGCCATCGATTTTCTGCGCGAGATGAATGTGGTCCTCAATGAGCGCCATCCGGGCATCCTTACCATTGCCGAAGAATCCACGTCCTGGCCCATGGTCTCCCGCCCCACCTATGTCGGCGGGCTAGGTTTTTCCATGAAGTGGAACATGGGGTGGATGAACGACACCCTCGCCTATCTGGAGCAGGACCCGGTCTATCGTCGTTTTCATCAGAATGATCTCACCTTCAGCCAGCTCTACGCCTATACAGAAAATTTTGTGTTGCCCCTGTCCCACGACGAAGTGGTGCACGGCAAGCGTTCACTGCTGGACAAAATGCCGGGGGATACCTGGCAGCGCTTTGCCAACCTGCGGTTGCTCTTCAGTTACCAGTTTGCCCATCCCGGCAAAAAACTGAATTTTATGGGCAATGAGTTCGGCCACGGGCGGGAATGGGATTGTGGGCAGGCCTTGGACTGGGGTCTCCTGCATGGGGACTGGCATCAGGGTATTCAGCGCTTGAGCCGGGATCTGGCGCATCTGTACCAGGATGTCCCGGCTTTGCATGTGCAGGATTTTCAGGGCGAGGGCTTTTCCTGGGTGGATTGTCACGACGCTGATCAGTCCGTGCTGAGTTTCCTGCGCTGGGATCGGGATGGCGGCTTCGTGCTGGCCGTGTTCAATTTTACGCCGGTGCCGCGGCGCAATTATCGCTTGGGAGTGCCGGTGGCGGGCCGCTATCATGAGATATTCAACAGTGATGCGGGCGCTTATCACGGCAGCAATCTCGGCAACCTGCCACAGCCGGCGCAGGCTCAAGCCTGGATGGGATTGCCCTATTCGCTGGAACTGGTGTTGCCGCCTCTTGCTGCGATTTATTTACAGTTGGCCGGGGCAGACTGAATCCAGGGGGTGAGGATGTTTATGGTCTATGTCGTCATTGCTTTTATCGCCGGGCTGGCGGAGCTTTTTACGGGCACGTTCTACTTGGCGGCGGTGGCGCTGGCGGCCCTGTTCACGGCGATCACCGGGCTACTTTTGCCAGGCACGGTGCTGCACTGGTTTTTCCTCGGGTTTTGTCTGGTCTTATTGCCCACCGGACTGTGGCTACGTCATCGTTTGGCCGCCCAGACCAAAGATCTCGGCGACTTTGATCTGGGGCAGGGCGTGGATGTTGTCAGCGGGCCGGACAGTAATCAGCAATACAGTGTACGTTATCGCGGTGCCGAGTGGCTGGCAGTCGTCGACGATGGCCCTTCCCCCTGTCCGGGCGACCGCGCCGTCATCATCGCCAAGACCGATAATCTGCTACATTTGGGGGTGCTACCCCAGCAAAATTCCGGCAAGGAGCCATTATGTCCTCCCTCATCGTCATCCTGATCGTTATTATTGCAGCTTTCTTCATTTTACGGACCACCATCCGGGTGGTGCCTCAACAGCGCGCCTGGGTCGTCGAGCGCCTCGGTAAATACCATGCGGTGCTGGAGCCGGGGCTGAATTTCATCATCCCTTTTCTGGACCGCATTGCTTTCCGTTTTGACATGCGCGAGGTGCCCATGGAGGTGCCGGCACAAGTCTGTATCTCCTTCGACAACACCACCATGACCGTGGATGGGGTGCTCTATCTGCAGATTACCGATTCGGTAAAAGCGGCTTATGGCTCCAGCAATCCTTTCACGGCGGTGATCCAGTTGGCGCAGACCACCATGCGTTCAGAGATCGGCAAGCTGCATCTGGATGCGGCGCTATCGTCCCGGCAGTTGCTGAATACCGCCGTGGCTTTGTCGGTGGACGAGGCGGCGATCAACTGGGGCGTGAAGGTGCTGCGCTATGAAATCAAGGATATTACTCCGCCCCAGGAGATCATCCGCGCGATGGAACTACAGATCACCGCCGAGCGGGAAAAGCGGGCACTGATTGCCAAGTCCGAGGGGCAACGGCAGCAGCAGATCAACACCTCCGAGGGACAACGTCAGCAGGACATCAATGTCGCGGATGGTCGCAAACAGGCGGAAGTGCTGCGCGCCCAGGGTGAGGCCGCAGCCATCCAGTTGGTTGCCGAAGCCACCGCCGCCGCCATCCGCGTCATCGGCGACGCGGCGCGGGCGCCGGGTGGCATAGAAGCTTTGCAGATGCAGCTCGCCAAGGACTATATCGAAAAATGGGGCAACCTCGCCAAGGCGAGCACCAGTCTGGTAATCCCGGCGGATCTGGGCAATATCGGCGCGCTGGTGGGTACGGCGCTGTCCATGGTCAAGCAGCAGGGCGGGGCAGCGCAAGCTTGAACATCGCCTGAGGCGCCGGCGCAACCCGGATTCACGGGCACCTGGGTCAAATGGTCCCAGGCACGGCTTCCGGCCAGGCCGCCTTGTCCAGCCAGACATCGGCCGCTGTGCCTACCATGGCGGCGGGAATGGATTCGCCCCGTAGCCAGGCCGCGAGTGCCAACCGCTTGCCGCTGCCTGTGGTGAGAAAAAACATCTCCCGCGTGTATTGTAATCGCCAGCCGCTCAGGCTCACCCTTTGGGGCGGCGCCTTGGCGGCATCGTGGATGGCGAGGGTGGCGGGACTGCTCTTTTCCAGGCCCCAGTCGTGGCCGGGGAAAAGGCTAGCCGTATGGCCATCCTCACCCATTCCCAGCAGGACCAGATCGAAGGCATGCGGCGGAAGAATCGCGGCGTAGTCGCGGGCTGCCACTTCGGCACCCCGCTCGGTCGGGATGTGATGAATCTGCCGCGCCGGAATGGGTACCTGGGACAGCCAGACGGTGTCCAGCATCAGGCTGTTGCGCTCCGGGTCCTGGGGCGGCAGACAGCGCTCATCCCCATGATAGAGGTGCCAGCACTGCCAGTCCCGGCCCAGTTGCGGAAGCATGGCATAAGCCGCGCGGGGGGTGTTGCCGCCGGCGACCACCAGATGGAAGGCGCCGCGCGCGGCAATAGCCTCTTGGGCCATACGCGCGATGGCTGCTGCCAATCGCTGGGCGAGGGCCGCGCTATCAGGATGAATATGCCAGGTGTTGCGGTTCCGGGCTGCTTCCATGTTGATGCACTCCTGTGTGTTCCGGATGATGATCTGCAGGCGTGGTATTCCCCCCGGATCTTTTGCCGGAAAGGATAGCCGCACTTTGCAGCTTGGGTCTATGATGCTGACTATTGAATATTGCCCTAAAGGAGGCAGAGATGGGTGGTCTGGAGGACTGGGTAGGCAATACCCCTCTATGTGAACTTCGGCGCTTGTCGCCGCATGCGGGTGTGCGGATTTTCGGGAAGCTGGAAGGTAACAATCCCGCGGGTTCCGTCAAAGATCGCCCCGCCGTGAATATGATTCGCCGGGCGTTGGAGCGTGGCACCATCA